>JAGAEF010000281.1 GCA_017613255.1 Lentisphaeria bacterium | reverse complement strand
GACCAGTCGGACCGGGCCAGAGGATAAAAAAAGGCCTCCGCAGGAAAGCGGAAGCCTTTCGGAAACGGGAAACGTTTGTTTTCAGATCCCTGCCAGCGTGGACTTGTAGGAGGAAAGCATCTCCTCCATGGGGATGTGGTACTCGCCCTCCTGTCCCTTGATGGAAAGCACGCCGGAATCGTCGGTAACGCCCACCTTGGCGAAAACGAGCCCTTCCAGAGCCTTTTCCACGGCGGCGCAATTTTCTTTTTTGCAGCTGAAAAGGAACCGGCTGTTGGATTCGCTGAAAAGGATCTCCAGATCCTTCATGCCCTTTTCCGCGGGAACTTTTTTGAGATCCAGAGCAAGTCCCACTCTTCCGGCCATGGCCCACTTGGCGGAAGCCACGGCCAGTCCGCCCAGCGCGGGCGTTCCGGCGGAGGAGAGGAGATCTTCTTTGAGCATCTTTTCCATGGCCTTGTAGAGCTTGAGCGCCTCTTTGGCATCCACCTTGGGCACGTTGTTCCCCGTTGCGCCCAGCATGGCAAAGTATTCGCTTCCGCCCAGTTCCGGCTTGGTGAGCCCCGCCATGTACACCGCTTCTCCCGGCCGCTTGAAATCGGGGGAGAGGCAGTGGGCGATGTCGTCGGCCTTTCCGATGACGCTGAAAAGCACCGTGGGCGGAATGGAGATCTTGCGGCCGCCCCGGGTGCTGTCGTTCTTCATGCTGTCCTTCCCGGAAATGCAGGGACAGCTGAAGGCCACCGTATAGTCGTACAGCGCCTCGTTGGCCCGCACCAGCTGGGCCATCTTGTATTCTCCGTCGGGCGTCTTGGCGCTCTGGACGGGATCGGGCCAGCAGAAGTTGTCCAGTCCGGAAAGCATATCCGTTCTGGCGCCTGCGGCAACGGCTCTGCGGATGGCAAGATCGATGACCGAGGCCATCATGTGGTAGGTGTCGATGTCGCTGTACCGGGGCAGAATGCCCGCCGTAAGCACCACGCCTTCCCGGGAGAGGGGTTCCGCCATGAAGACGCCCGCATCCCCGGAAACGTCCCGGGCCTTCCCGATGTAGGGTTTGATGACGCTTAAGCCTTTGACCTCATGATCGTACTGTCTCGCCTTGTACTCGCCGGAACAGATGTTCAGTCTGCTCAGCATATCCCGGATGTCTTTGGCGACATCCCTTCCTTCCAGAGAAGGCTCCTCGAAATGGGGCGGACGCCATTTGCCTTTGAGGCTGTAGCGGGGGAGCCCTTCGTGCATGTAGGCTATGTCGATGCAGGCGACCGTCCGGTCCCCGTACTGGATGCGGAATTTGCCGTCGTCAGTGAATTTCCCCAGAACGGTGGCTTCCACGTCCCGGTCCGCGGCAAGACGGAGGAACTCGTCCAGATTTTCGGGCGGGACGGCGAAACTCATTCTTTCCTGCGCTTCGGAGATCAGGATCTCCCAGGGACGCAGTCCCGCGTATTTGAGGGGGGCTTTGGCCAGATCCATGACGCATCCGCCGCTCTCTTCTGCCATTTCCCCCACGCTGGAGGAAAGCCCGCCCGCGCCGTTGTCGGTGACGAATCGATAGAGACCTTTTTCCCTTGCCTCGTAGAGGAAGTCCCCCATGCGCTTCTGGGTGATGGGGTCGCCGATCTGCACGGCCTGTACGGGGCTGTCCTTGTGCAGTTCCTCGCTGGAGAAGGTGGCGCCGTGGATCCCGTCCTTGCCGATCCGTCCGCCGGTCATGACGATGATGTCTCCGGGCTTGATCTCCTTTTCCCAGCCGTTCCTGCCGTGGATCTTCCGGGGGAGGGTCCCCACCGTGCCGCAGTACACCAGCGGCTTGCCGATATAGCGGTCGTCGAAATATTCCCAGCCGATGCCGTAGGGGATCCCGCTCTGGTTGCCGCCGTCGATGACGCCCTTGTGGATCCCGTCCCGGAGCCTGCGGGGGTGAAGAAGTCCTTCCGGCACGTCCTCAGGCCTGGTGAAGGGGGAACCCAGACAGTATCCCCAGACGTTGATGAGCAGTTCCGCCCCCTGTCCGGTGCCCATGGGGTCCCGGTTCACGCCCACGATCCCGGTCATGGCTCCCCCGTAGGGATCCAGCGCGGAGGGGCTGTTGTGGGTCTCCACCTTGTAGACCAGATCCAGCTTGTCGTTGAACCGCACGACGCCCGCATTGTCCTTGAACACCGAGACAAGGAAATCGACCTTCTTTTTGATCTCGTTGGTGCTGTTGAAAATGTAGGTCTTGAAAAGGGAGCGGATCTTTTTGTGATTGCCCTTTTCGTCTTCGTAATCCACATCCGCGGAGAAGATCTTGTGCTTGCAGTGTTCGCTCCAGGTCTGGGCAAGGATCTCCAGCTCCACGTCCGTGGGTTCGCTGGTGAGTCCGTATTTTTCCCGGTCCTTGCAGGTGTGGAAATAGTTCTGGATGGATTTCATCTCCTCCAGAGAGAGGGCAAGGATCCCTTTCCTGCTGATCTCGAGAAGCTCTTCGTCGGAACAGTTGAGGTCGAAGATCCGCACCATTCCCTCTCCGGAATTGCCGGAAACCAGAGGCTTGTTCAGGGGGATCCCCTCTTTTTCCGCTTCGGCGCGGGAAAGGACTCTCACGCTTTCGATGAGTTCGTTGGCAAGCACTTTCCCGGTGATCTCCGCCACATCCTGTTTGGAAAGGGAAGGGGCCTTCAGGAAATACTCGATGGAGCTGAAGACCTGTTCGTCCTTCCGGAGTTTGCGTCCGATGATGTCGCCTATGGCCTCATGGGCGGTTCTTCCCACGTTGTCGGTGACTCCGGGTTTGAAGCCCACGGAAACGATATAGTCGTAGTCGAATCCGATATCGGAGGTGGCCCCCAGCACGGGAGTCTGGGTCACGGGATTGGCAAGCTCTTTTCCGATGCGTTCCGCTTCGGCCTTTGTAATGTCGGCGCAGACGGTGAACACGTCTCGGGTCCGGATCTCCTTGATGTCGTCCCTGCCCGTGAAACTTTTGATGGTGCGCAGTACCGATTCCGCGCGGGAATCGTTCCATTTGCTTTTTACGCTGATCTCGATCCTGAAATCCATGCCCTTGTCCTTTCCCTTGACGGGGTTCTTTTTTTGCCGTGTTTTCGCAGAAAAATATACAGCTTGGGAGGCGTTTTTTCAAATGAAAAAACGGGGAAAACGTTTTTTTGAAAGCTTTTCGGAGCTCTTTTCCGGAAAATCGGAAAAATGTTCCTTTTTACCGGTGAGAAAATAGGACTTTTCACCCGTGAAAAAAGGTGTCCCTTTTTACCGGGCGGAAAGGCCCTGCTTTTCCGCGAACCACTCCCCCGTGATCTTCAGCCCTTCCTCCGGGGAAACGAGGGGAGCGTATCCGAGAAGCTCTTCCGCCTTGCGGATGCTTGCCAGAGAGTGGGGCACATCCCCTTTGCGTTCCGGACCGTAAACAGGCTGGATCTTCCCGACGGAGGCATCGAACCGGGCAAGGGAGGCGCGCAGAATGGAGAAAAGTTCGTCCAAGGCGGTGCGCTTTCCGCAGGCCACGTTGTAAACGGTATTGAGGGCTTCCTTTTTTCCGCAGACAAGAGCCAGCAGATTGGCCTGCACCACATTGTCCACGAAGGTGAAATCCCTGCTGTGGGAGCCGTCCCCGTGGATGAGGGGACTTTCGTGGGCAAGAAACGCCTTGGCGAATTTGGGGATGACGGCGGCATAGGCGCTGTCCGGATCCTGCCGGGGGCCGAAGACGTTGAAGTAGCGCAGTCCCACCGTGTCGATCCCGTAAAGATCGTGGAAATTGGCCGCATAGAGCTCGTTCACGACCTTGGTGATGGCGTAGGGGGAGAGGGGTTTCCCGATTTTTTCCTCCACCTTGGGGAGTTCTTTGCTGTCCCCGTAGGCCGAGGAACTTGCCGCATAGACCATTCTTCCTATTCCCGCCTCCACGCAGGCGAAAAGCATGTTCACGAAGCCCAGAATGTTCACATGGGTACTGGTGACCGGGTCCTTGATGGAACGGGGCACCGAGCCCAGCGCGGCTTCATGAAGGACAAGAGTTGCTCCTTCCAGAGCCTTGCGGCAGTCCTCCATGTTCCGGATGTCCCCCTCCAGAAGGCGGAAGCATCTGTTTCCGGCAAAGGGGGCAAGATTCTCTCTTTTTCCGGTGGAAAAATTGTCCAGAACGGTTACAAAACACCCCAGAGAAAGAAGGTTCTCCACAAGGTGGGACCCGATGAAGCCCGCTCCCCCGGTCACGAGGATCTTTTTCCCTTCCAGATTTTTCCGGAAGAATTCCCTGTCAGAGTCTCCCATCGATCACCTCTCCGGGGAGGATCCCCTTGATGTCGAAGACCACCGCGTTGTCCGTTCCCCACTGCCGCACGGGAACGGAAAGGAATTCCTTGTGGGCGACGGCAAGAATGACGGCGTCGAAGGCGTGCAGGGGGATCTTGTCCGCCTCGCGCAGGGAGGAGAGCTTATAGTGTTCCATGACCTCTTCCGGATCCGCCAGAGGGTCGAAGATGGTTACGTCGCACCCGAATTCCCGAAGCGTTCCGGCCACGTCCACGGCCCGGCTGTTGCGGATGTCGGGACAGTTTTCCTTGAAGGTCACTCCCAGCTGGAGGACCTTGGCTCCCAGGATCTTGTGCCCCTTGCGGATCATGAGTTTGATGACCTCTTCCGCCGCGTATTTGCCCATGCTGTCGTTGATCCTTCTCCCCGCAAGGATGACTTCGGGCAGGTACCCAAGAGACTGGGCCTTGTGGGTGAGATAGTAGGGATCCACGCCGATGCAGTGGCCGCCCACCAGCCCGGGGGTGAAGCGCAGGAAATTCCATTTGGTTGCCGCCGCCTCCAGCACCTCCTTGGTGTCGATCCCCATGAGGCGGAAGATTTTGGCCAGTTCGTTCACGAAGGCGATATTGAGATCCCTCTGGCTGTTTTCGATGACCTTGGCCGCCTCCGCCACCTTGATGCTGCTTGCCCGGTGGGTGCCGTTGAGGAGGATGGAGCTGTAGAGAGCGTCCACAATGTTTGCGGCAAGAGGCGTGGAGCCGGAGGTGATCTTGACCGTCTGGCGCAGAGTATGATTTTTGTCTCCCGGATTGATCCTTTCCGGAGAGTAGCCGCAGAAGAAATCCTTATTGAACTTGAGGGAGGAATATTTTTCCAGCACGGGCACGCAGTCCTCCTCCGTACAGCCGGGATAGACGGTGCTTTCGTAAATGACGATCATGCCTTTGCGCAAAATCCTGCCCGCCGTTTCGCTGGCCTTGAGGAGGGGGGTGAGGTCCGGGCGGTTGTAGCGGTCCACGGGGGTGGGCACGGCGATGATGATGATGTCCCGGTCCCGGAGATCGTTCTCGTCGGAAGAATAACGCAGCAAAGAAGCCTTCTTCAGGTCGTCGGAAGAGGTTTCTCTGGTGAGATCGATCCCCTTCCGGAGCATGTCCAGACGGGATTTTTTCACATCGAACCCCACCGTATCGAACTTTTTGCCGAACTCCACGGCCAGGGGCAGTCCCACGTAACCCAGCCCGATGACCGCCACTTTCACGGTTCCGTTTCCGATCTTTTCCAGCATCTTTTCCGTCCTCGTTTTTTGGATTCCTAAATATAATCCCACATGAAGGAAAAGTCAATCCGCGGGAAGGGGAAATCGAAAAGATTCTTCCTCCGCAAAAAAAGGAAAGAAGATTGCAAAAAACCGGAAAAGGTGCTATTGTAGTTCCGGGAAGTTTTTTCGTTTTTCCCGGAACGCTGAAAGTTTTTCGGAGGGGTGGGAAATGATCCGATGGTATTTCAATGAAGAAGAGACCGCTACGGAAGAAGAGGCCCGGAAGTTCGCACGCCTTGCTCAGGAAATGGGGCTGGATCCTTCCAAGGAGATGGAGTGGGCGCTGGTGAAGGACGAATGGGACAGGATCGAGAACGAGAAAAGCTTCAAGGAATCGGAACGCCGGGTAAAAAAACTGGAAAAGGAACTGGAAAAAGAGGACCGGAAACATCTTGACCGGATGATGACACAGCTGGAATTCACTCCTGACCCGGAAAAGGAAAAGGAGATCCGCAGAAATCTGGAGCAGTCCTTTGCCGGGGACCGGGAACAACGGGCGTGGGATATGCTGTTCGATCAGGAGGACCCTACGCACCGCTCGTTTTTCGAAGAACAGAGGAAGAAGGTCTCCGGGCTGAGTGCGACGGAGAAGAAGATCCCGCTGCACTGTCCTTTCTGTTCCGTAAAGATCGGGGAAATCGGCGTTCTCACCGGAGGGGACGGCGGGGAGTTGAGCAAGAAGCATTTCTGCACGCACTGCGGGGGAGTCTTTACGACGAAGGATGCTCTTCCTCCGGAAGAAGAAGTGAAAAAGCGTGAAGAAGAACGCTCTTGCCCGTACTGTTTTCATAAGGCCCGCGTGCCTTTCATCCGCTGCGATTTCGAGAGGTACAATGTCATCTGCCCCCGGTGCGGCCGGACGTATTCTCTGGAGACCGAATCCTGCAAGATCCCTCTGGGACTTGAATGGAACCCGTTCTGGAAGTTCTTTTCCTCCCTCACGCAGTTTCTGGGAGTTCTGCTTTTCTTCGCCTTTCCCGTGCTTCTCATTGCGGGGATCTGCGTAGGGGTGCAGACCGGGGAAAAAGCTGTGCCGTTCAAGTATAACGATATCTGCGCGTTGCTTGTCTTTTCCTCCATCGGCGCCGTGCTCCTTTCCGGCCTCCTGCTGCTCCTTTCTCTGGTCACGCGGCCGTTCTTCACGAGGGAAGACAGGGAATTGGAGGCATACGGGACAGGTCTTTCCCTCTTCTCGGAAGCGGCAGGGGGGCTCTTCAGCGCTCTGGGACACTTTTTCCGCCGGATCGTCGAGATCGTTCTGGCCCTCTTTTTCGGTGCGATCCTCAGCAATGCCATATTCGGCAGACGGAAATAGGTAAAATCTTTGCACAGGTGTTTTGCGGAAAGGAGAAAGCATGACGCAGCAGAAAAGAAAATTGAAGGTCTTCGAGTGTTTTTCCAGTATCCAGGGGGAGTCCACCTACGCGGGACGGCCCTGCTATTTCATCCGGCTTGCCGGGTGCAATCTGCGCTGTTCCTACTGCGATACGGAAAAGGCCCTTTCCTTCGACTCCTTCACGGAAACGGTCTCCCCGGAGGACCTGGCGAAAAGAGCCATCGATTCGGGACTGGATCTCGTGGAGATCACCGGAGGGGAACCCCTTGTCCAGTACGAAAACGTGTGCGTGCTCTGCGAGAGACTGGCGGCGGCCTCCTCCATGACCATCCTGCTGGAAACCAACGGCTCCATCGACGGCAGCACGCTTCCCCCGGAAGTCATCCGGATCTTCGACTGGAAGACCCCCTCCAGCGGGGAGTCTTCCAAGATGAATCTGGCCAATTTCCGTTTCCTGCGCGCCTGCGACGAGGTGAAGTTCGTCATTGCCAACAGGACCGATTACGAGTTCATGCTCCGCAAGGTGAAGGAGTTTTCCCTCTTCCGTCTTACCAAAAACATTCTGGCAAGTCCCGTTTCCGGCAGCATGGATGCAAAGGAGCTGGTCTCCTGGATGCTGGAGGATAAATTCCCCGGAAGACTCAATCTTCAGCTTCACAAGTTTCTGGGCGTGCGCTGACCTTATTTTTCACTCCCCGGAGGCGGAAAAACGGCGGGAGCTTTGGGCAGCTGGATCTTGTAGTGGTAGGCAAGGAGCCGCAGGGCCGTGACGAAGCCGGAAACGGCAAGGAAGCAGGAGAGGACGCTCAAAGGGAAGTAGGCTTTCAGAAACAGGAAGAGGAGCCCGCCGAACAGAGAAGCGGTGGCATAGAAATCGCTTTTGAGGATGGTGGGGACGGTGTGGACGAAAATATCCCTCACCACGCCGCCTCCGCAGGCGGTGATGACTCCGGCAAGCACGATGGTGATGGGGGGAAGCCCGAAGGAGGTGGCCTTGGCGCACCCCAGCGCGGTGAAGACCCCCAGACCCACGGCGTCCAGATAGACGATCCAATCCGCGTACCGTGCGGAAAATTTTCCGGAAAAGAAGAATACGGCAAAGGCCGTGAGAATGCACAGAATAAGATAGGTTTCGTCCTGCAGGGCCGCCGCCGGAAGGGCCCCCGTCACGCAGTCCCGGAAGATCCCGCCGCCCACGCCAACGGTGCAGGAAAGCACCACGACCCCCAGAAGATCCAGTTTGCGGGAAACCCCCTTGATGGCCCCCGTGAGGGCGAAAACCACCGTTCCGAAAAGGTCGGCGAAGCGAATGAGGTTTTCTTCCATATCTTTCTCCCGTCGGAAAGTTCGGAATCGTCCTATTTGATCACGGTGAGGATGAGGCCCGCCACCACAAGGACCGTGCCCGCGATCTTGGGACCGGTGACTTTTTCATGCAGGAAAAAGATCCCCGCGGCAACGCCCAGAGGAAGACTCATCTGCCGGAACGCCTGTAAAAAACTTACGTTGGTGACCATTCCCATGGCCGCAAGGACAAGCAGATAGGCCGCCGTGTAGAAGATCCCGCAGACGCAGGGGGAAAAGGAGCGGATGCTTTTGCGCAGGAACTCCGCCTTCTCCCGTTTGGAAAGGAGCACCAGAACGGCCAGAGCAAGCGTGAGGAAGATTTCCACAAGGCAGAGATAGGCGCCCGAATTGACGATCTTGCCCGAAGAAGAAGCCTTGCGGAGGAGTTCCAGAGCCATGCTGTCCATGATGGTGTAGCCCGTTGTCCCCGCCGCCGCAAGAAGAATGGGGTAGAGGGCTTTCACGGGAAGCGTATTGAACCGGAGAAGGGAATGCATGTCCTTCTGGGGCAAAATGAGGCATCCTGCGGCCACCACGGCGAAGCCGATGCAG
>JAGAEF010000280.1 GCA_017613255.1 Lentisphaeria bacterium | reverse complement strand
GGCCCGGCACGCTGGCACTTTCTCCCGACGGCCACGGCGGCACGTTCCTTGCCCTGAAACGGTCCGGGACCCTGGCAAAGATCCAGGAACTGGGGATCGAGTATCTCTCCTATTTTCAGGTGGATAATCCGCTGGTCCCCATGGCCGATCCCCTGTTTTTAGGCCTGCACCGTCTGGAAGGCTCGGAAATGAGCAGCCGGATGCTCCCCAAGACCAATGCCAAGGAGAAACTGGGGAATTTCTGCATCACGAAAGGGAAACTTACCATCATCGAATACAGCGATATGCCCGACGCCCTTGCGGAAAGAAAAAATCCCGACGGCACGCTTTCCTTCCTTGCCGGGAGCCCCGCCATCCATGTCATAAGCACCTCCTTTGCCGCGCGTCTGACGGAAAAGGGCTTTCTGGATCTTCCCTGGCACCGGGCGGACAAGAAGGTCCCGTTCCTCGATGCCCAAGGGGTGCTTGTCAAACCCGAGACCCCCAATGCGGTCAAGCTGGAGTCCTTCATTTTCGATGCGCTTCCCCTTGCGGAACATCCCGTCATTCTGGAAGGGGCAAGGGAAAAACATTTCGCCCCCACGAAAAATCCCACCGGCGTGGACTCCGTGGAATCCTGCCGGAAGATGCTTTCGGACAGGGATGCTTCCAGACTTGCCCTTGCGGGGATATGCGTCCCGGAAAACGCCGTAATCGAGATCTCCCCGGCAAAGGTCTGCGACGACGAGGACGCCGTAATGTTTCTCAAGGAGATGAAAGTAAAGGAAGAAGGAGGAAAATATTCCTATGAATAAGCTTGTTCAGATCAATAAGGACGATATCGCCTTCGATCCGGATTCCATCGGAGAAATGCTCACTTCCTGTCTCAAGAGAAAGAAGATCTGTGTTTTAGCGGGCGCCTGCGAGACCTTTTCCACGCTGATCGTCTCCTTCGAGCCCTCTCCCGTCCGGAGCAAGGGGAAGATCGTGCTGGCCCCCATTCCGGGGGAGGGGCCCGACGAGGTCTGCGCGAGCATTGCCGGGCGGTACGGCAGCGGGTTCTCTCTGCGCAGTTCCTTCCACATGGACGATTCTCTCTGGGGACTTTTCCTGCAGGAGTGAAATGTTTCTCACGGGAAAAGGGAAGGCGGCCCATCTGCGGATCGGGCGGAACGGGGAGGATGCGGCAAAGAGACTCTTCCTCGACATGGGGTGCGATTTTCTTGCCCGGGATTTGCGGCTTCCCGGGGGAGAAATGGATCTCGTCTTCCGGGACGGCAGGACTCTTGTTTTCATCGAGGTCAAGTCCAGAAGGATCAAACGGAAAGAGGAGGCCTCCTTCGTCAATCCCGCGGACGCCCTGCGTCCGGATCAGAAAAAGCGCATTTACCGCGCTTCCCGGCAGTATCTGCGGGAGATCGGGGATCCTGCTCTGCCGTACCGGTACGACCTTGTGGAAGTGATCTTTCTTGCCGGATACGGTTTGTATATGATGCGCCACCATAAGGCCGCCTTCGGTTCGAGGTCGTTGTATGGCGCTTTCACGGGGAACGGGGGTGCTTCCTTTGCTGCTGGGAGGGAAGACGTCCCCCTGTACTTCTGAAAAATGACAAGGAGGAAGGAAAAGAAATGGTTGTTGATATTTTCGGCGGGCTTTCGATAGTGCTTCTTCTTTTCGCTCTTCCCGCGCTTTTCCTCTATCTCCTGTACAGAAACGTAAAAAATTGGAAAAATCCTTTCTGGGCGCTCCTGCTCATAGCAGGACTACTTCTCTACGTTTATATGATTGCTTCCACGCTTGCCGCAGTGCAAAGCGGCTATTGCGCCTATGCGGAAAAATGCAGGGTCACGACGACGTTCTTCACGCTCTTCCGGGATCGGCTCAGGGAAACGAATGACATCGGAGAAAGCGCTTCCTTCATGCTGAAAGAGGAGACAAGAAAAAAAGCAAGACTTGAGATCCCTCTTCTTGCCGCTCCAAGCAAGGCTATGGGGACACCCTTCCTCATCGGAAGCGCCGTTTTCCTCGCCTTTGCCGTTTTCTCTCTCTTTTCCGGCACCTTCCGGCGCCGGAGGCACAGCATATGGGTCTTTTTCGCCGCTCTTGCCGTGGGAACGGGGCTTTTCGTTCCCGGCGTATGTTATCGTGAATACGCTTCCTCGCTGGAAAGGGCATTGGCGCGGGTGCTGGCCGTTCATGAGATAGGCATGAGGGGAGACTCCGAAGCCTTCCTTCGGAAGAATTTTACTCCCGGGGAGCTGATTGCCGCAACGGAAGAGTTCCTGGAAGACATCCGGAAGCCTTTACCGTACACGCGCCACTTTTACAACTTTCTGGCGAACCGTTTGCGGGAGAAGGCAAAGGCGGTCCCCCCTTCCGCCCCGTAAAGCGTTCCTTTACCTCTTCAACGCTTCCACGTCTCTCCAGAGGGGGCCTGCGGGATCGATCTTCTTCCGCTGGGAAATGGCCATGGAAATGGGCACGTGGGTGAATTCCGTGCTCCAGTGGCCGATGAGAAGATCGGTTTTTCCCGCCATGGCGGCGTGGACCGCGTTCTGGGCGAGGAAAAGACAGAAGACGGCATCCTGTGCATTGGCGGGGATGCCCCGGATGAGGTAGGTGGGATCGAAGTATTTGATGCTGATGGGAGTATCGTGTTTCTTGAAATACTCCTTCATCTTTTCCCTGAGGAAGATGCCGATGTTGTTGTTCAAAAGATTGCCGGAGGCGTCCACGACTCTTTCTCCCTGCATGAGTTCCTGACCCGCTCCTTCCGCAACGATGATGACGGCGTGGTGCCGGCGTTTGATCCTGTCCATAAGTTCCGGGAAGAAGGCGTGTTCCCCCTCTTCGAGGGTAAAGGCCACTTCCGGGATGAGGCAGTAGTTCACATGGGGATTGGCAAGGGCGGCGGTGGCGGCAATGAACCCGCTGTCCCGTCCCATGACGTGGATGAGCCCGATCCCGTTGGGGGCGCCTTTTGCCTCCGTGTGGGCTACGGTGATGATGGGGGCGGTGGCCTGCACGGCGGTTTCGAAGCCGAAGGTCTTGTCGATGTAGGAAATATCGTTGTCGATGGTCTTGGGGATCCCCACCACGGCAAGATTGAGTTTCCGCTTCATGGCCTCTTCCGCCAGCAGATGGGCCGCCCGCAAGGTGCCGTCCCCGCCGATGCAGAAAAGGAGATTCACCCCCATGCGCACCAGGGTCTCCAGCATGACCACGGGATCCTGATTGCCCCGGGAGGAGCCCAGAATGGTGCCGCCCACCTCATGGAGTCCGTCCACGGTGTTGGCGTCCAGAAGCACGGGGCTGTAGCCGCAGGCGGGATTCAGTCCGGCATAGCCGTAGGGGATCCCGTAGACCACGGGCACGCCGTAATTGGATTTCAAAGTCTCCGTCAGACTTTTGATGACGTTGTTGAGTCCGGGGCAGAGTCCGCCCGCGGTGAGGATGGCCGCCTTGCACCAGGCGGGATCGAAGAAGATCTTTTCCCGGGGGCCCGCCTTTTCGAAGGCGCTGATCTTGCCGTTCTTTTCGTAATGGCGGTAGAGTTTCAGGGTATCCCGTTCATACAGGATCTGGGAATCGTCGGTTTCGAAGGGGGTATTTTCCGGCATGGGGGAGTCGATCTTGCACTCTCCGAAGTTGCTGATCTGGAACCGGTTGATCTTTACTGTGCTGTTGATCATGATATTCTCCTCAGTAGGTTTGTTCGTTTTCGGTATTTTCGAGGACATCCACCACTTTTCCTTCGAAAAGCGCCGAAGCCATTTTCACGGTTTCGTTGGGGGCGACCTCTTTTTTCAGTTCGCTCAGGGCTTTTTCTTTCGTTGCTCCGGTAAAGGCCCGGATCCCCGGGACCCGGAGAAAGCGGAATTCGGAAAGGGGGGAGATCTCCGAAAGGCGGTCCATGAGATACCGGATCTCTCCGCAGACGGCGGCAAGGGCGGTTTCCCCGTATTCCTGATCGAAGGCGACCACCAGCTCCCCCTTCTCGATTTTCTGCGGCACGCCCAGAAGCATGAGTTCGGCAAGCGTGATCTTTTTCGCCTTCCTTGCCGTTTGGGACAGCGCTTCCCAGATCTTCTGCGGGTGATCCTTTTCCTCCCCGCTGAAGAAGAGTTTTTCGCCGTTTTCCTCTTCCGCCGGAGCTTCCGAAGATGCCGGAACGGGGGAGGGGGCGGAGGAGAGTTCTTCCGCAGGAAGTTTCTCTTCGGTTTTTTCTTCCGCAATATCCTCCTGTTTCGGGGCAGAAACCGGGGCAGGGGGGACCTCCTCAGGGAGTTTTTCCTGCGGGACGGGTTCCCTTTCCTTTACGGCAGGGGGCTCTTTTGCTTCCTTTTCCTTTTCCGCAGGCGGGGGAGGGACCAAACTCTTTTCCTCTGCCGGGGGAATCTTTTCTACGGGATCAGATGTTTTTTTTTCAGCGGAAGCGGGGACGTTTTCCTGTGCTGGAGCAACAGGCGCCGCCGGAGCTTCCGGAGATACCGGAGCCGGGGCGGGTGCGGTCTTTTCCAGAGGAACGGAGGCAAGGGAGGGAACCTTCTCGATCCCGGCAAGCTCACCCGTGCGGCGGATCTGGTTGAGTCTCACGATCAGACTCTCGATGGGAATGGAGTGGGCAGCCCGCATGGATTTAAGCATGATGGTTTCGATGAAGACCTGCTTGTTGATGGATTCCCGCAGAAGATAGGAGGATTCGGAAAGCTTTTCCAGCAGAGTCTGGACGATCCCGGACTTCCTGCCCTGGGCAAGATTCTTATAGTCGGCGACCCTTTCGGGATTTTCGTCCAGCACCTTTTCCGGGTCGGGCAGGATGAGGGAAAGCATGATCCCTCTGAGCCACGCAAGGACTTCCTCGTACAGCGATTCCAGATTTTTCCCCTGCTGGGCGAACCGGTGGATGTTGAGGATCACGTTTTTCCGGTCGTCGTCCAGAATGGAGCGGACAAGATCGATCATTTCGCCGGGACTGGTCATGCCGAAAAGGGTAAGCGCCTGCTCTTCGGTGATCTCCTGCTGCTGATCCGTTCCGAAGAAGGAGACCAGCTGATCCAGAAGGGACTGGGCGTCCCGCATGCCGCCGTCCGCGGCCCGGGCGATCACGTTCAATGCCGCTTCGGAGATCCGGATCTTTTCCTCTCCGGCAATATAGGCAAGGCGCTTGGCGATGAGATCGGAAGGGATCCTTTTGAGATCGAATCTCTGACACCGGGAAATGACCGTGGGCAGGACCTTGTTCACCTCGGTGGTGGCAAAGATGAACTTGGCATGGGCGGGAGGCTCCTCGATGGTCTTGAGGAGGGCGTTCCACGCGCTCTTGGAAAGCATGTGCACTTCGTCGATGATGTAGATCTTGTACTTGGAGGCAATGGGCAGATGCAGAACGTCCTCGCAGATCTCTCTTGCCTTGTCCACCTGGGTGTGGGTGGCCGCGTCGATTTCGATGATGTCCACGTTGGATTCATCCGCAATGGACTTGCAGGACCTGCACTGACAGCAGGGCTCTCCGTCGATGGGGTGTTCGCAGTTGAGCGCCTTGGCGAAGATCCTTGCGGAGGTGGTTTTCCCGATCCCCCGGGGACCTACGAAAAGGTAGGCGTGGGCGATTCTTCCCGTGATGATCGCGTTGCGCAGCGTGCGGGCGATATGTTCCTGTCCCACCATGTCGGAAAACCGCATGGGGCGCCATTTTCTTGCCGTGACCTGATATGCCATATTCTTTCCTTCCTCGCGTAACTTACCGGATTCCGCCCTGTCCCGCAGCTCCCGATCCGGGAAGGAAGAGAGTCTGCATCATCGGAACAAGGCTGGGCAGAAGGAGGATCTCCACATAGACCGTCTCTCCCTTCTGTCTCAGCTGGATCATCGTATCCGGATCGATTGCGGCGTCCGCACTGCTCATTTTTCCCCCGTTGCGCGCCTGCGCGTTGTTCCTGGCGCTCAGCAGAAGACTGGAAAGGAGGGCTTTGTAGTTGTTCAGCACCATGACCAGGGTCTCCGCCGTCTCGAGGGAGGCGGTTTTGGCAAACAGATGGATGCTCAGACACCCTTCCTTCGTCAGAAGGGCGTCGAACCCGGCGGAAAGAAGACTGCCCGTATCGGGGAAGAAGGTGGAAACGGTCTTCTGCACGCCGGAAACCTTGACCGCCCCGAAAACGAAGGCGCCTTTCCTTCTCTCCTTGAGAATGTCCTGCATTTCCGGAGCAAGGCCCTTCTTCCCTTTGAGGTACCGGAAAAAGACCGCTCTTCTTTTGGGAGAATCTTCGGAAAAGGCGATCACATCGGAAGAAGGAAAAGCGAAAAGGAAATTCCTTCCCGCCGCGCCCCCGCCGTAATACTCGATTCCCTCCTCCTTGCCCGGAGAAAGCTTTCCCGCGTTCCTTTCCAGAAGCTTGAGGATCTTTTCCCGGGGGAGGGGAGAGTAGAGAAGCAGAATTCCGTTCTTTTCATCGCCGGCAAAGGCAGCCGCCACGCCCTTGGAAAGGAGTTCATTCCCGGCAGGATCGGGGGAAGAAGCAGGCAGTTGGAAGCGGGCAAGCAGATCATTGCAGAAATCTTCCGGCAGAGCATTTGTCTTTCTCGCGGCAAGTTCCGGAGAAAGCACGAGAAAAACCGCACAGTCCTCCCCCTGCGGGAAGATCTTCCGGAGTTTTTCCACGACTGCGTCGCTCCGGAAGGGTTCCGCTCCCTTCGCCGGAAGGGAAAAGAAGAGGAAAAACAACATTGCCGCCGTCAGAAATGACAGCAGGGAAACTCCCGACGAATTCGTTTTCCCCATCGATTTTCTATCCGATCCTCTCACGTTTTCCTCCTCTTATGGTTGTCGTGCAGTTCGTTTTTCCGTGACGAAGAAGGCGTTTCCTTCCGGGTCGCGGCACTTCATGAGGCGGATCCCCAGATGATCCTTCTCCGGCTCTTCCGGGGCGTAGCCGTACTGGGCGAGACGCGCGGCAAAGGCCTTCAGATCTTCCGCGGGGAAGACGGGGGCACATCGGCTCTCCCGTTCCCGGGGGCAATACTCCCATTCCGCTTTTTCCAGAATCAGGGAATAACCGTCCCCGCAGGAAAATTCACAAAGAAAATTGCTGTCCGTCACCGGCTCCCCCAGGGCAAGGATATCCCTGTAGAAGCGCCGGCAGAGGGTCAGATTTTCCACTTTTATAATCATTCCGCAGCTTCTCTTGTCCATTCTTTCCATTCTTGCGGCAGGAAACGCTTTTCTCCACAACGCTAAACGCTTTTCATCATGGAAAACTCCTGCCGCAGACCTCCTCACTTTTCGAAAACAATTCTTCCGCTCAATGCCGCCGCAATGGTGGCAGGATCGGCGTAACTCAAATCGGATCCCGCGGGAAGTCCCCTTGCCGGGGAACTGACGGCGATTTTGCGCTCCCTGAGGGCATTGGCTATATATATGGCCGTCGCCTGACCTTCCACGCCCGGACTCAACGCAAGGATCACCTCTTTGATCTCCCCTTCGTCCAATCTTCTTTCCAATCCGGCAAGATCGATGGATTCCACTCCTTTTCCTTCCAGAGGCGCGATCCTTCCGCCCAGAACATGATAGACCCCCCGGAATACGCCGCTGGCCTCGATACTGCGGATCTGGGGGGAATCCTCCACCACGCAGAGAATGCTCCTGTCCCGAACCGGGGACGCACAAATTCCGCAAAGCTGTTCTTCACTGTCCCCGGAAGCCATATTTCCGCAGATGCGGCACTTGCAGATCCTCTTCTTGAGTTCGGCAAGATTTTTCCCCAGGGCGGAAAGTTTTTCCTCGTCCCAGGAGTAAAAAGCAAGCGCCATCCTTTCCGCACTGCGTCTCCCCACTCCGGGGAGCGTGCGCAGAAATTCCATAAGTTCATCCAGCGCTTCCGGGTACTGTTCCTGCATGGGGTCGCCTCGAAATTCGGGAAAACGCTACGGGGTAAGCCCGGGAATGGGGAGACCGCCGGCGGCTTCGGAGATCTTTTTGGCGCTTTCCGATTTCGCCTGCGTCAAAGCCTGATTCACGGCTTCCATTACGGCGTTCTGCAAGGCTTCCGCACTTCCCGATGCGGCAAGGGCAGGGGAAACGCGAATGGAGCGCAGGACAAAGTCTCCGGAGACGCGCACTTCCACCGTTTCATTGCTGTCCTTGCCGGTCACTTCGATTTTGGGGAGTTCCTCCCGCACCTGCTTCATATTTTTCTGGATGTCTCCGAATTTCTTCATCAGTCCGGCCATCCCGCTCAAATCACCCAGCATGCTCATTTTTCATCCTTTTTCTGTTCCGTATTCCCGGAAGTTTCTTTTTCGTCCTTTTTCTGTTCCGTATCCCTGGAAGAATCCTTTTCTTCCTGTTCCACGGAAGAAGTCCCTACTCCGAACTCCTTTTCCATTTCCGTATCCCGCACGGCGCCCAGCTGCAGAGCCTTCTGGTAAGCCTTCTCCGCGGCATCCTTTTCATTGCGTTTGAGGTTGAGTCTGGCAAGCGCCATGTAGGGGGAAGCGTCCCTGGGACTGGCATCCACCGCCTGCCAGTAGTGCCACAGCGCCATGGAATAATCCTTCTTCTGCTCCGCTTCCCCGCCCGCCTTCATGGCGTCACGGAATCTCTTCTCCTCGGCAGTTGCGGGAGTTGCCGAAGCTGTCGCGGAAGAAGATTCGGAGGAAGACGCCGTTTTGGTCTCGGCCGTCTGCTGTTTTCCGGAAGAAGTGCTTTCGGAAGATTCAGACTTGCCCTCTTCCTGCTTTTCCGTTTTTCCCGGGAGAGGCGCTTCCGCGGAGGTTCTGGTGATGGGATCATAGGTGGACTTGACGGCGACCACGGATTTCTTTCCATGGCCTTTGAAGGGAATATGCAGAGCGGAGATGGGGAGGGTGGTTCTGGGCAGAACCGCATCCTCGGCCGTGGCCGCGCGGAGTCCGGCATTTTCCGCTTCCGCATAGGCTTCGGGGGAGGGCCTGGGCTTGTTCCCGTCCTCGATATCCTTCTTGAGGACCGCCATTTCCGCCTGAACTCTCACGGCTTCCAGATGGGCTTTCCTGGCGGAATCATCCGCCGTATTGGCACGGTTTCTTTCCCGGATCGCCTCATTGCGGGCCACCGCGGATGCGGCAAGGGCATCCCGCTGTTTCTTCCTTTCCGCGCCGATTTCCAGAACGAGAGCGTCAAGGACCTCCTGATCCACCGTGCTTCTGTCCTTTTCTCCCTTGGCGGAGGCAAGGAGCTGCTGGATCCGGACCACAAGGGGATCATCCGCGCCTTTGAGTTTGGCAAGCTCTTCGGAGACTTTCCTGTACTTGAGTTCCAGCGCACGCTGTTTTTCGGAAATATCCGCAACTTCCTTCCGGAGGGAGCCCAGTGCCGTTTTCTGTTTCTCGTTGATCTCTTTCAGCGCCGCAGTTTCGGCGGCACGGGCGCGGAGGGTATCCCGCTCGGATGCAAGACGCAGATACTCTTTCCCCAGCTGTTCGCTTCTGGTGTGCAGAGTAAGGTTCTCCTTGCCGATCTTTTCCAGATTCGACTGAAGAAGCTTCATCTGGGAAAGAAGTTCCGCCGTGGTCTTCTTCGACTGATCCAGCTCCCTGCGCGCCGCGGCAAGCTGGCGGCTGTCCTCCTGATACTTGAGGGCGGCAATGGCCTTGTTCGTGGCCGCTTCCAGTTCCGATTTCAGTCTGGCATTTTCCTTTTCCGTGCGCTCCCGGGCAATATTGGCGTTCCCGATGGCCACGATGTACTCGTTGTTGACCTTTTTCAGGGCCGCAATGGTCTCCTGCTGACTTGCCAGAGACTTCCTGAGATCCTCCGCATGTCTCTTTTCGGATTCTTCCATCTTCTGCTGCAGGGCAAGGAAGCGTTTTTCCGCCTCCATGATCTTTTCATCCGCAGCTTTCCCGGTATTTTTCTGGAGGGCGAGTTCCGCAAGAAGTTTTTTGCGTTCCGCCAGTGCGCTGTTGCGGGAAAGAACGACCTTTTCCATGTCGGCGGTGAGCCGGGCGATATCCTCTTCCTGCTTGCGGATCTCCTGCAGGTGTTTCGCTTTTTCCGCTTCCAGAGTCTTGCGCAGAGCTTCCGAAGAGGCAAGATCGGAACGGAGACGGGCGGAGGACTCCTCCTGGGAAAGGATCTTCGTCCTGTTTTCCTGCTCCAGCTTGCTGGATTCTTCCGCCTGCCGGGCAAGTCTTGCGCTACGCTCCTTTTCCATCTCGGCGGCTTCCTTGAGTCTGCCCGCCTCCTTCTGGAGGACGAGGATTTTTGCTTCCGCCTGCGTGAGAAGCTCCTTTTTCACGAAACTTGCCTCAAGAGATTTTTCCTTCTGCTCGAGAACTGCGGCCTTCTTTTCCAGTTCCGCCAGACGCTTTTCGGTTTCCTTTAGTTTGGCTTCCTTGGCCCGGAGGGAGGCGACCTGCTGATGAAGCTGATCCATCTCTCCCGTCTTGTCTTTGAGTTCCGCCAGACGCTTTTCCGCCTCTGTCAATCTGGCTTCCTTGGTGCGCAAAACGGCGTTCTGCCGGAGAAGGGTCTCCCTTTCCCCGGATTTTTCCTTGAGTTCCGCGATCTCCTTTTCCGCGCTCTTGAGGCGGGTGGAAAGCCGGGCATTCTCTTCGATGATTCTGCCCGTTTCCTGTTTGGCGGCGGAGCTTTCCTCCTGCTGTCCCTTTCCCTTGACGGCGGCCAGAGCCTTTTCCGCCATATCTCTTTCCAGCGTGAGCTTGCGGATCTGCACCTGCAGGGCGGAAAGAGTCCTGACTTCATCCTGAAGCGCCGTATTGCGTTTTGCAAGAACCGCATTTTCCTCCTTGGACGCGGCTAAAGCGCTTTCCGCTTCGGACTGCTTTCTGAGGACTTCTTCGTTCTTTTTCCGGGCGGCGGCCAGAGCGCTTTCGGCTTCGGACTGCCTTCTGAGGACTTCTTCGTTCTTCTTCCGGGCGGCAGCCAGAGCGCTTTCGGCTTCGGACTGCTTTCTGAAGACTTCTTCGTTCTTCTTCTGGGCGGCGGCCAGAGCGCTTTCCGCCTCCATTTGTTTCTTCACGGCCTTGCGGATCTCCTCCTTATAGGCCTGAACGTCCTTTTCCTGCACCTGTCTGCTTTCCTCGCGGGAAGCGGACGAGGCGGCAAGTTCTTTTTCCTTTTCCGCCAGACGGGCCCGGAGCTCGGCAAGAGCCTTGTCGGACTCTTCTTTCTGCTTCAGAAGATTGTTCGTCTCCGCCACTTTTTTGTCCAGAGCGGCCTTTTCCGCCGTCAGGACCGCTATTCTCGCATCGGCGGCAGTCTTGGCGGCATCCAGCTGAGCCACCTTTGCCTTAAGTTCTTCCAGACGTTTCGCGGACTGTTCCGCAAGTCGTTTTGCCGATTCTTCCGCCTTTTTCCCCGCCAGACGGTTTTCCTCCTCCAGAGAAGCGATTTTTCCCCGCAGTTCCCGCTCCTTTTCGGTAAGGAGCTGATTCTGTCTGCGAAGCTCTTCCAGCTCCTTGGCGACGGGGAGATTCCTGTTGATCTTTTCGGCGAACTCATCCCGTTCCGCGGATGCCTTTTTGCTTTCGGCGGCAAGAGTCCGGTTCTCCTTCTTGAGCTGTTCCAGCTCCTTTTCCAGAGAAGCGATTCTTTTTACGAAGGAATCATTCATGTTTCCGTATTCGTTGCGCTGACGGATGTTGGCGGCAAGGTCCGATTGCAGGGAGGCGACTTTCTTTTCCAGAGAGGCGATTCTGTCGGCATCGGCGCTTTTCGCCTTTTTGAATGTGTTCAGCTCTCCGGAGACCTCCTCCAGTCTCTTCCTCAGGTCGGCGTTTTCCGACTGGGTCTGCTTCACGGCCATGTCGGAAGCGTTCCCGGAGGTCTGCAAGGCGCTGATCCTGCCCCGGAGTTTCTCATTGTCCGTTTTCGCCTGCAGAAGCTCCTTTTCCGTGAGGAGCACTTTTTCTTCGCTCTTTTCCAGCTTTTTCGTCACGGAATCCTTTTCCGACTTTTCCTGCTTGAGCTGGGCGGCGGCAAGGGTGCGCTCCTCTTCCGCGGCCTTCTGCAGATTGCGGATCCTCGCATCCAGACTGCTCTTGTCGTAGGAGACCTCCTGGAGTTTCTTCCGCAGTTCCATCATCTCCTTGTTCTGATCCTGAATGACCTTGGCGAGGGCCGCGTTGCGGGTCTTTTCCTCCAGAAGGATCTTGTCGTACTCTTTCGTGGCGTTCTGACGGAGCTTTTCCAGATTCTCGAACTTGAGTTTCAGGAGCGCGATCTCCTTTTCCCGTTTTTCCCGTTCCAGAAGCAGTCCCTTTACCTGACGGGCGGCGGTTTCTCCCGTTGCCGCCTGCACTCTTGCCGCACTGAGGGATTTTTTCGTATCGTCCAGCTGTCTGCGCAACGCGGCGTTTTCCTCGTTGAGCCTTCTGCTTGCCGCCTGATAGGCGCCGGCGGAAGGTTCCTGCGCAATGGCTTTTCTTGCCGGAGCGGGCAGGGTGAGCCGGATCTTCTCCCTGGCCACCTCGATGCGTCTTTCCGCACGGTTGATGCGGTATTCGATCACATCCTTGTTCCACTTGGGATTGAGTTCCCGGACCCTCTTGAAGGACTCCAGAGCCGCCGTATAGTGGGCAATGGCCTCCGGGTACTTCCGGGAGATCATCTTGAGCTCCGCGTTTTCGAAATCTTCGAACCCTTTCCGCCAAAGCGACCAGATCTGCGAGTTCGTCGCGGAAGCTCTTGCGTTCTGCCCCTGCAGAACGGCAACGGTGGAGAAAGTTCCCGCAAGGATCAGGGCAATCCCAAGCAGTCCGCCCGTTTTCCCGTATTTCATCTTCCGCAAAAATCTCATGACGACCTCCAGAAAGTATATGTGTCCCGACGTGTTCTTCCGCGCATACGCGGCGTGTCTATAATATTAATACTTTAACGCCCTTTTCCGAAAATGCAAATCTCCGGATGCGCCCATCCCGCGTTTTTTTTGCCTATTCTTCTTCGCGGACGCGGAAATTTTCCATTTTTTCCTTCAGGGCAGGGGGGATATCCGCCACTGCATGGAAAAATCCCTCCTCGTCGTAGCGGGAGGAACGTAAGACGCATTTGGAATGAAGAAGGGCTATGCATTCGCCTTCCCGGGGAGGGATCTTCAGCGTCATTCTCTCATTTCCTCCCGTCGAACAGAAGGCGGCAAGGCGGCGGTACAGGGAATCGAATCCTTCCCGTGTTTTCGCGGAAACGAAGACCCCGTCGGGCGCGGTGCTCCGCAGTCTGGCCATGACCACGGGATCCTTCTGCAGGTCGCACTTGTTGAACACTACGATCATCTTTTTCCTGTCCGCATCCAGTTCGGAAAGCACCGAAAGGGTGGTCTCCCAGTGGGATTCCACATGGGGGCTTGCCGCATCCAGCACCAGCAGGAGAAAGTCCGCTATGACCGCCTCTTCCAGCGTGGATTTGAAAGCCTCCACCAGAGAGTGGGGGAGTTTCCGCACGAACCCCACCGTGTCGGTGAGCAGAAGTTCCGATTTGTCGGGCAGCACAAGGCGTCTTGTGGTGGGATCCAGTGTGGCGAAAAGCTTGTCCTCGGCAAGCACGTCCGCTCCGGTAAGGGCGTTGAGAAGGGAGGATTTCCCCGCATTGGTGTACCCGATGATGGCGCAGTTGGGAACGGCGCCCCGAAGCCGGCTTTTCCGCTGGGTGGCCCGCTGTTTGCGCACGACGGAAAGCTCCTCTTCCAGAGAGGCGATCTTCTTTTTCACCATGCGTCTGTCGTATTCGATCTGTTTTTCCCCCGCGCCACGGGAGCCGATGGCGCCCCCCTGCTGGCGGGAAAGGTGGCTCCAGGCGCCCGCCAGCCGGGGCAGATAGTAGCGGTTCCTTGCCAGTTCCACCTGGATGACCGCCTCCCTTGTGGCGGCACGGGCGGCGAAAATATCCAGAATGACCTCCTGACGGTCATAGACCTGCAATTTGCAGAATTTTTCGATGTTCCTCTGCTGGGAGGGCCCCAGCGGACAGTCGAAGACCAGCATGGCGCAATGAAGTTCTTTGGCCTTGTCCCGGATCTCCTCCAGTTTGCCGGAGCCGATATAGAACTTGGGGTGGATGGCGTGAAGAGGCGCCGTCAAGGTCCCTTTCACCAGGACTCCCAGCGTCCTGACCAGTTCGGAAAGTTCCGAAATGTACTCTTTTACGGCGCTGTCCGGGGTGTCGCGGTCCTGCACGCCCACAAGGAAGGCGCCGGAAAGCTCCTCCTTTTCCTCCGGGGGCTGCGCAGGGGAGGTTCCGGCGGAAAGCGTTTCGTCATTCTCGTTTTTTCCGCTCTCTTTGCGGGACATGGAACATCCTCTCTTACGGAAGGTTCAGAGATTGCTTTTGAGGATCTTGTAGTTCTTGACGAAATAGTTGATCCCGGAATAGATGGTGAAAAGCGTGGTGACGAGCATGATGCTGTACCAGACCGCCCAGACGGGTTTGTTGTGCAGGAGATCGAACCCGAAAAGCCGGATCCAGCCCGCCCCGCCTACAAGGAGAACCCCCATCTGCAGACAGGTCTTGAGCTTGCCCGTCATGTCCGCGGAAATGACCTTGCCCTCCCGCAAGGCGATCATGCGCAGCCCCGTAACGAGGAACTCCCGGGAGATCATGACCACCACCATCCAGCTGGGAACGATCTTGTAGTCCGCCATCATGATGTAGGTGGCCAGAATGAAGATCTTGTCCGCCAGCGGATCGGCAAGACGGCCGAAATCGCTTTCGCAATGGTATTTTCTTGCAAGATACCCGTCGAAGAGGTCGGTAAGTCCCGCCACGATGGCCACGATGTAGGCAATGACGTGGCAGATATGGGCCGTTTCCTCCGTAAAATTGATGAAATTGGGTTTCACGCTTCTGGCATCCACGTTGGCCAGCGCCAGAAAAACGAAGATCATGATGATCCTGCTGACCGTAAGCTGATTGGGAAGATTCTTCATCCACTTCATTTTCCGCCTCCTTTTCCTTGTTTTTTTCCGGTTTTATCGTTTATCCGCGTGTTTCCGTTCCCCGCGGGAACGTAACGGACGAAAAGATCATATTTGGAAACTTTTTCCACAAGACACTTTATCCGCATCCCCGGAGAAAGAACCGTTCCGGAGCTTTCGATATGCACGAGATTGTCGATGTCCGGGGCGTCGATGATGGTGCGCCCCAGATAGCTTCCTTCCCCGTCGGGAAAGTCCACGATGACTTCCGTTTCCTTTCCCAGGAGCGTCCTGTTGAACTTTTCCGAAAGAACCCCCTGGGCTTCCAGAAGCGCTTTCCTCCTTGCCTGCCCCTCTCTGGAGGACGGACGGGAAGGCATTTTCGCTCCCGGGGTGCCTTTTTCCGGCGAGTAGGCGAAAACGCCCAGCCGCCGGAACTCGAACTCCTTCACGAAAGCAAGAAGTTTTTCGAAAGCCTCCTGTGTCTCCCCGGGGAAGCCGGTCATCAGCGTCGTGCGCAGGGCAAATCCGTTCTTCTTAAGCGTATCGAGGACGTTTCTCGTCTCCTTCTCGAAGATCTTTCTGCCCATGTTCTTCAGCACGGTGTCGTCGATATGCTGAATGGGCATTTCCAGACAATTTACCAGATGCTTCATCTTCTTCATGGTCATTATGAGTTCGTCGGTGATCCCCGCCGGATGCAGATACATGAGCCGGAGAAGATACTCTCCCTTCAAACCGTCCAGTTTTTTCAGCAAGTCCGGCAGGAGACTCTTTCCCGCCAGATCCTTCCCGTAGGCACTGGTATCCTGGGCAATGACGATGAGTTCTTTCACCCCGGACGAGAGAAGATTTTCCGCCTCCTCGACGATCTCTTCTGCTTTCCTGCTCCGCAGGCGTCCCCGGATGGAGGGAATGAGGCAGTAATTGCAGCGGTTGTCGCATCCGTCGGAAATTTTCAAATAGGCATAATGGGAGGGCGTAAGCTGAAGCCGGGGGGTATCGTGGGAGCAGACGAAGTTTCTCGTTCCGGAAATTTCCGGCATATTTGCTCCTTTTTCCATGACCTTTTTCAGCAGGACCCCCGTGGAGGCGGTATCGTCGATGCCCACGAAAAGATCCACAAGAGGAAATTTCTCCTTCAACTCCGCCGCACCCATGTGGGCGACAAGGCACCCGCCCACGCACACAAACCGTCCCTTTTTCCTCTTTTTCCACTCTTCGGCCTCCCGGATGTGGGCAAAAGCCTCCTCCCGGGCGGATTTCAGAAAGGCGCAGGTGTTGATATAGCGGATATTTTCGCTTCCCTCCTCCGCGGCAAGGCCGAATCCCGCCTGAAGAAGAGAGGCGGCGGCATGTTCCGTTTCCACAAAATTCTTCGCGCACCCCAGACTGGTGAGGGATGCCACGGGGATTTTCTCTTTTTCAACCGATTTTTTCCGCATTTGCGCCATTTTTCCGCTCATCCCGAATGAATCTATACACAGTTGAATTAATATAGCATTCCATTGACGATTTTGCAAGGGAGAAAAGACGAGGTTCGAGAAGGGAGGGGGCTGGGAAAGAACGCGGCGGAAGTTTCCAGCCGCCCCTGCCTGTTCGGCCTATCCGGCTTATCCGGCCTGTTCCCCAGCCCGGACTTGGCCCATCCGCCGTGTTTTTTTCTGCCTGCCCACGTTCATCCGGGTAAAAATAGCCGGAAAAACCTTTTCTTTTCCCGCGGGAGGACTTGAAAATTCCACTTAACGAACTATTTTTACAAAGTTCCCCCTTTGCCGGAAACCAAAACTTTCCGAAAACAACCCCTCGGAGGAAAAAGGATCCAATATGACACAAAAAAGCGTCAAAAGTTATGAAGAAAACGTCTCCTGCTGGCACTGGCAGTTTTTCACGGCTCCGGAACTCCCGGAAATGGAGGAGTTCCAGAAATGTTTCCGGGGGAACTTCCTTACCCTGCAAGAGGGAAAAACCGTTCAGGGAACGGAATTTTCCTTCCCGGAGGACGGAAAGTTCGATCTGAAGGAACTCCTCCCTCCCGAAGCGCGGGAAAGGGAACGATTCGTGCTTGCCGCCGATTTTACGGCGGAAGAGGATTCTAAACTCCTTCTGGGGTTCGGATTCAACTGGCGCTGGACGCTGCGTTTCAACGGCGTCCTCCTGCTGGACGCAAGAAAGTGCGGCAACAGCGAAAGGCCCATCATGGCGGAAAACCACATTCAGGAGCTGGATATACGCAAGGGATCCAATCTCCTGCTGTTCGAAGCCTTCGGCGGCTCTTACATGGCGGGCGAATTCCGGATCATGGGAAAGCGGGAGCCGCTTGCTCTGGAGTATCCCCCCTTCATCACCTTCCCGGATGCGGAGGAACGCGCCGTTACGGTGTCCTTTTCCGCCAACGGGGAAAGCCCCGCCGCCGTGGAATACCGGAAACAGGGCGCTTCGGAATGGAAAAGAGTCTATGACAATCTGGGCGGACTGGCGCGGCACGACAAAAAAATCCACTGCATCCGTCTGCGTGATCTTTCCCCCGGAAGCATGTACGAATACCGCACGGTTCTGGTGGACGACAAGCGGGCATGGGAGGAAATCTTTTCCGAAACGGATGTGTTTTGCGCACCCTCGGACGAAACGGAATTTTCCTTCCTTCTTACGGCGGATCTGCAGAACAAACAGGAACGGGAAAAGTTTCTGGAAAGCCTTCTGCAGACAGAACGGAGCAGGGAAGCGGCCTTTTTCGTCTTCTGCGGCGATCTTTTCTGGACAAGCGATTTCGACGGGGAAGTGATGAAGGGATTCGTCGTCCCCTACCGGAAATATTCGGAAAATCATCTTCCTCTGGTCATGGTCCGGGGCAATCACGAGATCTACGGCATGGAGTCGAGCCGGTTCTTCGACTACTTCTCCGCCCCGGAGCCCGGAAGGGAAGGCTACACCATCTTCCGCCGGGGGCAGGTCTGCTTCCTCGTGCTGGATTTCCTCGACGACAATGTCCGTGTGCCGCCCCCCTCCACAAGGCGGTATCTTGACGTGGACCCCTATCTGGAAGCGGAACGCGCGTGGCTCAAGCGCGCAGTCACGCTCCCCGTGTTCCAAGAGGCGAAATTCCGGATCGTGCTTTCCCACGGCATCCCCGTTGGCGACCCGGGAAAGGTCCTCCCGGAGAACGTCCGGAAGGCGATCGATCCCGTTTTCGGCGGAAAAGATCCCGCGGCAAAGATCCATCTCTGGCTCGGCGGCCATATCCACCGTCCCCTGCGCAGCATCCCCAACGAAAACGCCTTTTACTCCATGCTCTCCCCGGCGGTCTTCCCGCCGGACAGGCAATTCCCGCCCATAGGAAAAAACTACTCCTTCCCGGTGCTGACCGTGGGCGGTCCATCGGGCGGAGCCGGGCCGGAGTACACCTGCACCTCCATCGAAGTAAGTGTGACGGATTCCTCCCTCACGGTCAGAAGTTTCGACCTCCATCACAAGGAGTTCGACGCCTTTTCGATCTCGCCGGAAGGCAGAATAACGGAATACGGACATGTGGAGTGCCTCAAGAGGTATGGATATTAGACTCAAGTTACCAGTTGCCAGTTACCAGTCACAAGACTCAAGTCTCAAGTCTCAAGAGGAATGATGAAAGAGGAATGATGAAAGAGGAATGATGAAAGAGGAATGATGAAAGAGGAATGATGAAAGAGGAATGATGAAAGAGGAATGATGAAAGAGGAATGATGAAAGAGG
>JAGAEF010000279.1 GCA_017613255.1 Lentisphaeria bacterium | reverse complement strand
TTCTGCTTTTCATTTCCAACACGGCCGCAAGAAAGAGCGATCTTGTCCTTCCCCGTCCGGGAGTCGTTCCCACGGTCCTGTTTCTCTTTTTCCTTTTTCTCCTGCTGGGGGAAAAGTCCCGCCGGAACGTTGTCCTTTTTGCCGTTGCCGGGCTTTTGAGTACGGTCCTTTGCTTTTCCGGCAAGCTCTTCCCGCCGGCTCCGGAAGTTCTTGTTCTTGCCGGAGGCGCCAGGGAAAAGCCCTGTGTCATCGTCAGCGTTCCGGAATATGATTACGCCTTTCTCATGGATGCCGCGGATTTCGAAACTTCTTCGGCGGCGGGGGACTTTCTGCGGTCCCGGGGACATGGAAAGATCGATACTCTGGTCTCTTCCACGGGGAAAGGGATAAGTTCCCTGCGCTATCTCTTCCGCACCATGAAGGCGGAAAACCTGATCCTTGCGGAACGTTCCCAAAGAAGAAATTTTGCCTCTTCCCTGAGGGAACTGGGGGAGGGCGGAAATACGCTTGTTTCCGGTCCGGAGGAATTCCGGGATGCTTTTACGGGCGTGACCGTGTCCGCAAAAAAGATCCGGGAGATCCATATAACGTGTTTTCGCGTCCGGCTCCGTCTCGCCTTTTTCCCGGACCGGATCACGCTTCTTCAGGAAGGGAAAGGCTCCCCGCGGGAGATCATGCTTCCTCATGCAAGGGAAACGATCGTCTTTTCCTTTCCTCTTGCGCTTTGACGGGAAAAAGCCGAAATTTTGCTTGTATTCTTTCCCGGGGCGGTGTATATTGCGCACATACATAGTATGGAAAAACAGGAACGGAAGGCTCATCATGACCGGAAAAAAGATCGAAGAGATCCGGAAAACATACAGTTTGTTCGCCCTTCAGGATAACGCCCTCACCTTGGCGGAAATGGAAAGAACGAGTTCCTATGCGAACTTCGAAAAGTCCACTTCCTTCTGCATGGAGGCCCTGAAAAAGGCCGGATTCAGCAAGGTGGAGAGACTGACCCACAAGGCGGACGGAAAAAGTTCCGCCATGGACTGCATCATGCCGGAGGCGTGGGACCTTTGCGGGCGGTCGTTTCTTGCCATTACTTCCGGAAAGATCCCGGAACAGGACAGGATGCTGTGCGATACGGCAAGACACCCGCTGGAGCTGGTCATCTGGAGCGCGCCCACGCCGGAAAAGGGAGTGGACGGAGAAATCGTGGATCTGGCCAAAATAAAGGATCCAACCCCCGCCGACGTGAAGGGGAAATGGATCTTCCTGCGGGAGGACTGCGGCGACATCCACGGGGAGCGCTACCGGTTCCTTGCGGAATCGGGGGCGGCGGGGATCGCCATAACCAATCTCGAGCTTCTGGAAAGCGCGCCGGACGATCTCGTCTGGTTCAACGGGCAGGGCTACAACAGCTGGTATCACGAAAAGGAGGCGCCCCGTCTCCCGGTCTTTTCCATAGCGCCCCGCCGGGCCGTGAAACTCATCCGGCTTCTGGAAAAGGGGCCCGTCACGGTCCACGGAGAGGTCCGCACCCGCATCTATGACGGAAAGATCTACACGGTCACGGGGATCATCCCCGGGGAGAGCCAGGACGAGTACGCCCTTATGGCCCACATCTACGAACCCTTCATTGCCGATGACGCTCTGGGGTTTTCCGTTGCCTGCGAGATCGGGCGCGTCCTCCGGGAGCGAAAGATCCCGCTGAAAAAGACTCTGCGGGTGATCCTTTCCATGGAACTTTACGGCTTTTCCGCCTTCCTTGCGGAGGAAAAACGCCGGAAGCGCATCAAGGCGGCGCTGAGTCTGGACAGCTTCCTCTATCAGGAACGCAAGTTCAACTTCCGGGTCTCCCCCGTCTGCATGCCCTGTTTCACCGATTACGTGTACCGGGATTTCTTCCGGTTCCTGCCCAAGTTCGAGGCGGCGGAAATGCCGGGCAATCTGAGCGACGATACCTTTGCCGGAGACCCCGCCATCGGGATCCCCACCAACTGGTTCTGGACCCCTTCGGGCATCTTCCATCACAACTCCGGAAAGTATTTCCAGCCGGACTGGCGTCTGGTAAAGGAAAAGTTTCCCGTCATCGCCGCGGCGGTGGAGTGTCTGCTTACAAACGACTTTTCCTCGGACTTTTCCTCCCGCGCCGCGGGGGATTTCCGGAAGGCGGCCGCTACCGTTTTCGCGCAAAAAGCCCTTCCCGCGCTGGAGAAAAAGTTCCTTCTGGATGCGGAACTTTTCCGGTACGAAAACATGCTTCTTTCCCGGAAAGCCTGGTGCGGCGGAGCAGCAAAGCTTGCCCCGCTGAAAAAACTCTACTCGGCGTGGAAAAAGAAGCTGGGAGAGCCGGACGGCGCCGGACTGGACCGGACGGAGATGCGGGCATGGAATCTTGTTCCCGTGCGGAAGTTCGTGGGCCAGCCCTTCTGCCAGAGCCTCGTCCCCTACGGCGAACGGAAACAGATCTGCATGCCCCGGCTGGTGTGGGCGCTTTTCGACGGAAAGCGGAATCTTCTGGAGTGCATCCGCATCGCGGACCACGAAAGCGGAGAAAGAAGCGATTCCGGAAGGATCCGTTCCATCATCGACGCGCTGCATTTTCTGGAAAAGTACGGTTACGTCGACGTGAACTGCCGCGTAAGCGTCACCGAAAAGGAAGTCAAGAGCACTCTCCGGAAGCTGGGGATCGTGCCCGGCATGAAGCTTGCCGTCCACAGCGCCTTTTCCTCCGTGGGACATATGGAAGGGGGCCCGGAAGCGTTCTGCAAGGGGCTTATGGAGTGCGTGGGCCCTTCCGGAACGATTCTTATGCCCGCATTCACCTACAATCTTTACGAAGGGGAGGATCAGGGCAAGCCTTTCGATGTGAAAAAGTCTCCTTCCTGCTGCGGGATCGTTACGGAAATCTTCCGCAAGCTTCCCGGCGTGTACCGCTCCTGCGACCCCTGCCACTCCTGGTGCGCCTGGGGGAAGGATGCGGCAAAGTTCGTGCGGGACCATCACAAGGTGCCCACCGTTTCCAGCCTTTCCCCTTCCGGCCTGCTGGAGGAAGCGGGCGGGTGGTGCCTTACCGTGGATGCCGCCAATGCGGTGACCTTCATGCACGTGGTGGAGGATTCCTTCGGCGCGCCCT
>JAGAEF010000278.1 GCA_017613255.1 Lentisphaeria bacterium | reverse complement strand
GCTCATGGATGCCATGATCGACCATATCCCGCCTCCGCCCATGCAGGAAGGCCCCGTTCAAATGCAGATTTCCACGCTCGACTACAACGATTATGTCGGGCGGATCGGCATCGGAAGGGTGCATCGCGGGACCCTGACGCTCGGAGATCCCCTCGTTCTGATCAAACGGGACGGGCGGACCTCCCCGGCAAGCATCAAACAGATTTTCACCTATCAGGGGATCGAACGGAAAGAGGTCCAGAGCGTGGAATGCGGCGATCTCTGCGCGATCGTCGGGATCACCGATATCGACATCAGCGACACCGTGGCGAATGCGGAGCATCCCGATCAGATGCCGCCGATCGCTGTGGACGAGCCGACTCTTTCCATGATGTTCCGGGTCAACGACTCCCCCTTCTACGGGCAGGACGGCAAATTCATCAGCTCCCGCCATATCCGGGAAAGACTCCTCAAGGAGGCAGAAAGGGATGTGGCGCTGAAAGTGGACGACAACGGCACGGACTCCTTCAACGTGAAGGGAAGAGGCGTCCTGCATCTGGCCATCCTCATCGAAAACATGCGCCGGGAAGGGTATGAACTCACCATAGCCCAGCCTCAGGTCATCACCAAGGTCATCGACGGGGTGGTGAACGAGCCCATCGAACGCCTTACCGTGGACGTTCCTTCCGCCACGGCGGGGAAGGTCATCGAAGTGGTGGGCACCAGAAGGGGGGAAATGTTCAACATGGAGACGGGACAGGAGCGGGCCTTCATCGAATTCTACATTCCCACCCGCGGCCTCATCGGACTGAGAACGAAGATCCTCAACGCCACCGCCGGAGAGGGGATCATTTCCCATGTGTTCGCCCATTACGCACCCTTCAAGGGGGAGATCCCCCACCGGACGGCGGGCGTGCTCATCAGCATGGGGGAAGGCAAGGCCATTCCCTACGCCATCGACGGACTCCAGCAGAGAGGCTTCTTCTTCATCGATCCCGGCACGGATACCTATGAAGGGATGATCGTGGGAGAACACTGCAAGGAGGGGGACATCGAGGTCAACGTGCAGAAGGAGAAAAAGCTCACCAACATCCGGGCGGCAAGTTCGGACCGCAAGATGCAGATCGCACCCAGCGTGAAGCTTTCTCTGGAAGAGGCGCTGGAATACATCGAGGCGGATGAATATGTGGAGGTCACTCCCCACTTCATCCGGCTGCGGAAAAAGTACCTCACGGAAAACGAGAGAAGAAAAGTCCGCCTTGCCAAACTCAAGAGCTGAAGAGTTTTTTCCGCAGGAACCGGCATTATGATCGACTTCATCGGGATCTCGAAAAGTTACGGGGCAAGGGATATTTTCAAGGAAATATCCTTCCGCATCGACAAGGGCGACCGCGTAGGGATCGTGGGGCCCAACGGCGCGGGCAAAACCACGATCTTCAAGATGATCCTCGGGGAGATCTCCGCCGACAAGGGGGAGATCCTCATCCCCAAAAAGGCCCGCATAGGCGTGATCCGTCAGCAGCTGGATTTTTTCCGGGAGGGAGAGTCCCTTCTGGAATTCACCTCCGCCGCCACGGGAGAGCTGGAGCAGACGGAAAAGGAGATCGTTTCTCTGGAAAAGGAGATGGAATCCTGCCCTGACGAAGCCTCCCGGAAGAGGATTCTGGAAAAACTGGGGGAGAAACAGTCCGTTTTCGAAGCTCAGGGCGGATATGCCATGCGGCACCGGGCCGAAGCCGCGCTTTCCGGGCTGGGTTTCCCGGAGGAAAGTTTTTCCCATCCCATGGAGAGTTTCTCCGGCGGGTGGCAGATGCGCGCCTGCATGGCCAAAACCCTCCTTTCCGATCCGGAGATCCTGCTTCTGGACGAGCCCTCCAACTATCTGGACACCCCCGCCGTGGAGTGGCTCCGGAAAAGCCTCAAAAGCTTCCCGGGGACCATCCTTCTCATTTCCCACGACCGTTTTCTGCTCAATTCCATTACCGAAAACACGCTGGAGATCAACAACGGGAACGCCACGTTCTACAGCGGGAACTACAGCAAATACATTCTGGAACGGGAGGAGCGCACCCGGGTGGCGGAGGCGGCGCAGGAAAATATCGACCGGAGGAAGGAACAGCTGGAGCGCAACATCAACCGCTTCCGGGCCAAGGCCACCAAGGCGGCGCAGGTGAAGTCCTGGATCAAGATGCTGGACAAGCTGGAGGATACGGATGTGCCCGATTCTCTCCACTTCCGGGGGGAGATCCGGATCCCCGAACCGCCCCGGTGCGGCACGGAAGTCGTTCGTCTGGAGGACGTGACTTTCTCCTACGACGGCAGAAAAAACATTCTGGAACACGTCTCCTTTTCCGTCATGCGGGGGGACAAGGTGGGATTCGTCGGCTACAACGGCATGGGAAAAAGCACGCTTCTCAAGCTCATTGCCGGAGTGAATTCCCCCACGTCCGGGCGGTGCGTACTGGGGCATCAGGTGGTCATCGGCTATCAGGCGCAGGAGTTCGGCGAACTTCTTCCGGGGAACAAGACCCCCATCGAGATCGTCCGGGAGGCCTCCATGGGCAAGGCGGAATCCAAGCGGGTGCGGGAAATCCTGGGCGCTTTCGGTTTTTCCGGGGAGGAGGCGGAAAAGCCCTGCAGCGTCTTGAGCGGCGGGGAAAAGATCCGGCTGTGCTTTGCCCGGATCTTCGTAAATCCCCCCAATCTGCTGATTCTGGACGAGCCCACCACCCATCTGGACATCGCCGCACGGGAGGCTCTGCAGAAGGCGGTCCTCGACTACGCCGGGACGGTGTGTCTGGTCAGTCACGACATCGAATTTCTCCGGGCCACGGCAAAGACCATCATCGAAATGCGGCCCCCTTCCGTGAGACAGCATTACGGGGATTACGACTACTACCGGGAGCGCATCGGTGCGGAAGAGGCGGCAAAAAACGCCTCCGGGAAACAACCCGAAACAGAAGAAAATCCCGACAAAAGCGCCGGAGACAGCAAGGAGCGCAGAAGGGAACGGGCAAGGAAGCGGCAGGAGCTTTCCAAGGAGAAGCGCGATCTGGAAAAGAAGGTTGCCGAACTGGAGGAAAAGATCACTTCCGCGGAAAAGGAAAAGGAGGAGATCATCCTTCTTCTTTCTCAGCCCGCCCAGGACAAAAACTTTTCCGAAGCCCGCAAGAGGCTCTGGGATCTGGAGGAGTTCATCGAAAAGACCACGCAGGAGTGGGAAAAGAAGGCTTCTCAGCTGGAAGAGCTCATGGTCAAATACCGGGAGATCCACGAGGACTGAGGGGGGCCAAGGAGTCTCAAGCTTGAAGTCTCAAGTCTCAAGAGGGGACGCATAGCGAAAAGACACGGCCGCCGTTTCCAGTCCGGGCTGGGGAATACGGAATATTACGGAGTTTTACGGAGTTGTACGGAGTGTGCGGCTGGAATTACCCACACCATCGGCTGGGGACTGTCCGGCACTACAACGCGCAATCGGCTGGGCGGCCAATCTCCCCACCCCGAAACAACAACGCCAGATCGGCTGCCAGGCGAGGCGCATTGCGCCGAGCGCGCAGCG
>JAGAEF010000277.1 GCA_017613255.1 Lentisphaeria bacterium | reverse complement strand
AGTTGTGTTCCGTGATACCGGGGAAGCTGTTCTCCCCCGTTTCCCGGGACAGGAGGGAAGGAAAGGCCCTTCTCCCTGCGGGAGGGAAGGATTTTTCCGGGCTTCCCTTCTTGCATTTCCGGGGAAATGTGGTACATTAATAGTTCAGGATGCCCACGGGTGCGGTTCCCTCCCGAAAGGGGCGCAGGGCGTGGGAAAACATCAAGGAGCGGAGCACAAATGAATCAGCAGCAGGATACCCATTTTTACAACTTTCTGGCGGAAGTCAATATCATAGCCGACAGCAAGGCGGAGAACGCTTCCGAAGTCATTGCAGAGCTGGTGGCTCTTCTGGCGAAAAACAATGCCGGACTGGATGCGGAAAAAATCACGGAAGAGGTGATGCTCCGGGAAAAGCGCATGTCCACGGCCATCGGTTCGGGGCTTGCCGTGCCCCACGCCCGTACCGATCAGGTGGACCGTCTGCTGGTGGCCATGGTCACCAGCAGCAGGGGGATCGAATTCCATTCTCCGGGCGCGGACAAAGGTCCGGTGCATGTGGCGATCCTCGTTCTCACTCCGGCGGCGGAACCGGGGCTTCATCTGCAGGTGCTTTCCGCTCTGGCCAACGACTTCCGGGAACCCAAGGTGGTGCAGGAGGTGGCGGCGCTCCCCAGCGCGAAGGCGATCCTGAACTACTTCACCCGCGCCAAGGTGGAGCTTCCCCAGTTCCTGCTGGCAAGGGATGTGATGAATCCGGTGCCTTCCACGCTTCTGGAAAACAGCACGCTCAACGAGGCCATCAGACTTTTCGCCACCGAGAATGCCGACGAGATCCCCGTGGTGGATGATTCCGGCGAGATCCGGGGAGTGGTCTCCCTTGCGGATCTTCTCAAGTTCAGTCTGCCGGAGCACCTCCTGTGGATGGACGATCTCTCCTTCATCTACCGTTTCCAGCCCTTTTCCGAGGTGCTGTCCACCGCCGGGGAGACCAAGGTGGCCGATTTCATGCGGGAGGAGTATATTTCCGTGGAGGAGGATATCCCCGCGGTGCAGCTGGCCAAGCTTTTCCTTGTCCACAAGGTGCAGAAGCTTTTCGTGGTGAAGGATGAACGCACCCTCACCGGGGTGGTGGAGCTTCAGGATTTCTGCGCCAAGCTGTTCTGGGAATGAAAAAAGTTTTCGATATAGAAAGAAGGAGTGAAAAATGCACGAAGAAGGTTCTTCCCAACTTTCCCTTGCCGGGATGATCAAGAGGTTCGTCCTGCTTGTGGCCATCAGCGCAGGGGTGGGATTTTTAGGCGCCGAAACCTGTCTGGCCTCCCATCAGGCCATTGCCGTGGGGGTGTTCCTGGCCATCATTCTGGGGACGCTTTTCTTCTGGAACATCCGGCTTTCCATCGCCTATCTGGGGCTTTCCGTGCTCGTCTGCACCAACTCCCTGGACATCCCCACCTTTGTAAGGTCCTCCTCTCTGGAAGTGATCCTGTTCCTCGTGGGCATGATGATCATCGTGGGGGCTTTGCGGGATCTGGGCTTTTTCACCTGGGTGGTGCAGCTCATCGTCTCCATGCCCAACATTTCCGGGATCAAGTTCATCGCCGTGACCTCGGTAGCCTCCGCGCTTCTTGCCTGCGTGGTGGATGAAGTCACCTCCATCATCTTCATTTCCACGCTGGTCTTTCAGGTGTGCGACCGTCTGAAACTCAATCCCGTGCCCTACATCCTCATCTGCGTCTTGGCCACCAACATGGGCAGCGCGGGCACCATGATGGGCAATCCCGTGGGGATCTACATAGGGACCAAGGGGGGGCTCACCTTCGTGGACTTCATGTGCTGCGCCTTCCCCATCATGCTTATCGCGCTGGCGGCCACCGTGGCGGTGACCATCTGGTTCTTCCGGAAGGACCTCAAAAAGTTCGACCTCCATCTGCAGGAAAGGCTTGCCCGGAATCTTTCTCTGGCCCCCGCCGTGGAAGTCCCCTACAAGCAGGGTCTGATCCTGATCCTCGTCACCATCTGCGCCATCGGACTGCATCACCAGATCGAAAACCTTCTGGGGATCGGCAAGAACAGCGTTCTCATCATCGCGCCGCTGGTGTGTTCCGGGATCGTGATGATCCTGAAGAAGGACCGGGCCAGATACTATGTGGAGCGGGAGGTGGACTGGTGGACTCTTCTCTTCTTCATGCTGCTTTTCGCCGTTGCCGGGACGCTGGAGCATACCAAGGTGGACCTCATCATGGCCAACTACTTCTCCAAAGTCTGCGGGACGGAACTTTCCACGCTGGTCCCCTTCATCATCGCCCTGACCTCCGTTGGGTCGGCCTTCGTGGACAACGTGATCTTCGTAGCGGCCTTCTGCCCGGTGATCGAACAGCTCTCCTACAGCATCAAGGACCTGCCTCTCTGGTGGGCTCTGCTTTTCGGCGCCTGCTTCGGCGGGAACATCACCATGATCGGCAGTACCGCCAACATCGTGGCTCTGGGGATGCTGGAGAAAAGGTCCCGGGCCCACATCACCTTCTTCCAGTGGTTCCGGATCGGGGCTCTGGCGGCGCTGGTGGCCGCCTGTATCGCCTGGGGACTTCTCATGCTTGCCGCGCCCCTCATGCCGGACCGTCCGGTGCTCATGAAGCCGGAACTGCTGGACGGGAGCAGGTCCTTCGAAGGGAAGAACGCCTATATTCTGGGGCAGCTCAAACCTTCTCCCGCTCCCCGGTTCATTTTGAAAACGCCCGCCGTGACCTCTTCGGCTTACAGGAACTTCCTTCTCCACGCGGGCAAGGACATTCCTCCCGTTCTGGCGTATGTTCCTAAAAATCCGGTGCTTCGGGAGAAAATCTCCTCCCGGAACGACGTTTCCTCCTATTTCCGCGGCAAGCTCTACCTTGTGGACGGAGGCAAGGCGGCCAAAGAGGTGGTGTTCGTCGTGGAGGACGTTTTCGTGGAACTGCCCCGGGACTGACCCGTTTTTCTGAAATCTCCCCTTCGGAACTTGTCGGGGGGAGGACTTTTTTTTGAGAACGTTTCTTGCAAAGCAAAGGATTTTTCATGAACACCGGAAATGAGTGCCTCCTGCGCGTGGGGATCGTGAGCGACGTGCAGATGGATCCCCGTCCGCAGGACTGGGGGGAGCGGAATCTGGAAAAGGCTTTTTCCATGCTTTCCTCCATGAAGATCGATCTCCTGCTCCACGGCGGAGATCTGGCCAACGGGACGAATCTTGCCGCCTTCGAAAAGTACAGCGTGATCAAGAAAGCCGTGTTCGGGGAAAACGCTCCCCCGGAGATCTTCTGTTCCGGCAATCACGAGTTCTGGTCGACAAAGGACAGGGAGAGTGCCTTGCGCCATCACGTGAAAATCAGTTCGATCCTCTCCCAGAAACCGGACAATCCCCTGCATGAGGTCATCCGGGGCTATGATTTCATCGCCCTTTCGGACGAGAACGCCCCTCTTTACGGCGCCGATATGCTCTCCGAACTCAAAAAGGAGCTGGACAAGGCCGTGGCCAGGGACGGGAAAAAGCCCGTCTTTCTCCTTACCCACTTCCCTCCGGCGGAGACCATGGCGGGCAGTTACCGCATCTCCGGGGCGAGCAGCAGGGAACTGCGGAAACTGCTCAATGACTATCCTCAGGTGATCTCCTTTTCCGGGCACACCCACGATCCTCTGGAAAACGAGTGCGCCATCTGGCAGAAGGAGTTCACCGCGGTGACCACCGCCACTTTAAGTTACGGCTGCTCCGGAGATTACCCCTATTACAACACCTGCAACACCATTCTCCCCTATGCCCGGGAGGCGCTGGAATTCATGATGATGGAAATTTATGCCGACCGCATCCTTCTGCACCGGTATCATGCGGAAGACGAACGGGAGATCAAGCCGGAAAAGCTCTGGTCGATCCCGCTTCCCTTCCAGGAGAAAACGGCACCCTTCACTTTCCGGACCCGCTTCGAAAAGGCGGTTCCTCCCGCATTCGCGCCCGGAACCAAACTGTGGATCCGTCCGGATTACGGCTATCTCTATCTTGTGTTCGATCCCGCCTCCCATCCCGATCACGTGCACAGCTATTTTTTGCGCATCGGAGAACGGTCCGAAACGGGGGAAAACTGGATCGACAAAGGGGAGTACCGCTATATTGCCCCCTTCTACCGAAAAAAGGAGAATCGGGGCGGCCACATGGTCATGAAACTTCCCGGAGAAGTGCTTCTTCCGGGGAAAGAGTATCGCTTCAGCGTGACTGCTTCCGAGGATTTCGGAAAGGAGAGCATTCCCCTTTCCGTCGAGTTCCTCATGCCTCAAAACAAGTTCAAGGACGGAACTATTCTCTGTCCGCAGGAATAGGGTTTACACTTCCTCCCTGTGGAATTTCCGGAGCCGGAGAGCGTTGGCCACCACGGAAACGGAACTGAACGCCATGGCCAGAGAGGCGAACACGGGACTCAAGGCCCACCCGAAGAGGGGATAAAAGACCCCTGCGGCAAGGGGGATGCAGACAAGATTGTAGATAAAGGCCCAGAAGAGATTTTCCCGGATGATGCGCAAGGTGGCCCTGCTCAGGGCAAGGGCTGCGGGAACTTTTCTCAGGTCGTTGCGTATGAGAACGATATCCGCACTTTCGATGGCAACGTCCGTCCCGGAGGAGACGGCGATTCCCACGTCCGCCTGGGCCAGAGCGGGGGCGTCGTTGATCCCGTCGCCGGTCATGGCGATTTTTTGGCCCTTCTTCTGCATCTCTTTCAGCAAAGCAAGCTTCCCGTCGGGCAGAAGATCCGCGTGAAAGTCGGTGAGTTCCAGCTGGGAGGCAATGGCCCTGGCATTGGCGAAATGGTCCCCCGTGATCATGCAGGAAGCCACCCCCATTTCCTTGAGTTCCTTTATGGCGGAGGCGGAATTTTCCTTCACGGGATCGCTGACGTGGATAAGGGCAAGGCACTTTCCGTCCACGGCAAGATAGACCAGGGTATCGCTTCCCGCAGGGACAAGAGTTGAACAGTCGATATGATTTTCCTCCATCAGCGCGGCCTTGCCCAGAAGAACTTTCTTCGAGCCGACCGTGCACCGGACCCCGTAACCGGGAAGGGCCTGAAAATCACCTGCGGGGGCAAGCTCCAGAAGTCTCGTATCGGCTTCCCGGAGAATGGCTTTCCCGATGCTGTGCTCGGAATTCTTTTCGGCGGAGGCGGCAAAGGCGAGAAGCTCGTTTTCCGTGAAGGGGGAGTCCTTGCTTGTTTCCATGGCGGAAAAGGAGGGGACGCCTTTGGTCAGGGTCCCCGTCTTGTCGAACACGGCGCAGTTCACCTTTGCCGCCTTCTCGAAGACCTCCCCGCTTTTGATGAGGATCCCCATTTTCGCCCCTCTCCCCACGGCCACGATGAGGGCGATGGGGGCGGCCAGCCCCAGAGAGCAGGGGCAGGCGATGACCAGTACGGCAAGGGTGAATTCCAGCGCGCGGGCAAAGGAGACGTGCGCGGCAAAGAACCAGACGCAGAAGGTGACGCAGGCAATCAGAATGACGCCCCAGACGAAGTAGCCGGAAACGATGTCGGCGGGCCGGGCGATGGGGGGGCGGCTGTTCCGGGCGTTCTGCATCATTTCGATGATCCCCGCCACCACCGTATCCTTTCCGCTCTTTTCCACGGTGAAGACGAAGGCCCCGGTCCTGTTCACGGTTCCTCCCGTCACGGGGGAGGAGACGGTCTTTTCCACAGGCATGCTCTCCCCCGTGAGCATGGATTCATTTACCGTGCTCTCTCCGGAAAGGATCCTGCCGTCCGCCGGGATCCTCTCCCCGGGACGCACCCGCACCGTATCTCCCTTTTTCAGCTGGGAGGCCGGAACGGTCCTTTCCGTCCCGTCGGGAAGAAGGAGATGTGCGGTTTCCGGGGTGAGTTTCATAAGCTCCCGGACGGCGCACGAAGCCTTCCCCTTGCTGCGCGCTTCCAGATATTTGCCCAGCATGATGAAGCTTATGATCATGGCGGCGGAATCGAAATAGAGTTTTTCCGTTTGTCCGAAGGCCATGAGGAACACGCTGTAGAGCACGGAGGCGGAAGTGCACAATGCAATGAGGGAATCCATGTTGGGGGAAAAATGGGCCAGCGTGCGGAATCCGTAGATATAGAACTTTCTCCCGCACCAGAGGACGGGCAGGAGCAGAAGAAGCTGGATCAGGCTGTTCACCCCGCTTCCCACGGCAAAATAGGGAAGGTGAAAGGCCTTGTGCATGGCGCTGTAGAAGAGGAGCAAAGAAAAGATCAGGGAAACGAGAAACTGGAGGAAGAATTTCAGCGAACCCTCTTCCTCCGGCGCGGGGGGCAAGGCGGCTGCCGCGTCTTTCTCCTCCTTCTTTGCTTCGGCGGAAAAGCCCAGTTTTCCCACGGCGGAAAGGACCTCTTCTTCCAGCTCCCTGCCGGAGATCTCTTCCGGATCGAACTGGATCTCGAGCAGGTTTTCCGCCAGATCCACATGGGCGGACTTTACTCCCGCAATGCTGCCGGCTTTCCTTTCCACGTTGGAAGCGCATCCGGCACAGCGCATCCCCTTGACGGCAAAGTTTTTTTTCTCCATAAATTCCCCCCTTTCTTCCCGTCCCGTTCCCGGCGGAGAACGAGACTCCTGCAATATACCCTGAAAAGGGCGATTTGTCAATCCCGGAATGACTTATTTCCCGGCGGAGGGGGGCTCCCTGGCGGCGACTTTCACCGCCGAGACCCAGCGGATCTTCGCGGAGGCCGCCCCCACGAAAAGATACCCTTCCTCCCCCTCTTCCATGTCGAAGGAGAATACATGTTCCTTCTCCTGTTCCGTGAGGGGGCTTTTCATGGTCTTGCGGGGGCGGTGGAAGGGCTTTTCCGGATTTCCCGGGATCCCCGTGGAGGGGATGAGTTCCAGCATTCCCTTGCCGGACGCGGAAACGGTCACCTGGATCCGGCAGGCGGGATTTTTTTTGCGGGAAAAGTGGCCCGTATCGGAGAGCGTCATCCTCTGATAGATCTTGCAGCCTTTGAGAACAACGGTATTTCCGGTTCCGGAACTCCCCCGGATGAGGGAAAAGTTCTTTTTCGTGGTGATCCTCCAGTCCGCGGGAAGCGCTTCTTCCGTGAGATTGCAAAAATCGCTGTTTTTCAGGATCTCCCTGCCCCCGATGACCAGATTGCGGTAGCTGTGCGTGCTGTGGGGCCGTTTGCCGTCGATCCCGCCCCTGTCCACGGAGGCGGGGGGCTGAAGATTGCGGATGTTGCGCCACACATGGATCTTCCATCTCTGGCCGTCTCTGATCTCTTTTATTCCCGTCATTTCCACGGGGACGGCAAGTTCCACGATATAGCGGTCGTCATAGACTTTGGCGGCAACCTTGCTTCCCGTATCGAAGCTTCTGTCCATCATTTTTGCATCGTACATCTTTCCCAGCGTATTGATGATGAACTGATAATATACGCCGTTGGTTTCGTCGCAAAGGAAAATTTCCACGCTGTCGTCGTCGGCAATGCTGCTTACGTCGTTTCTCGTCTCCTTTGCCACAAGCTTGCTCCAGGCCTTGTCGTTCATGCACTCCACGCTGATGTAGAAGTGCTTTTTGTCGTAGAGGACCCTTAAGGTGGTGTCTTCGGCAAGCTTGTTTTCCGTATAGGGGCTGATGAACTGATTGACGCTTCCCGTCTTTTTCCAGGCGGATTCGTCCAGAACACCGTCGATTCTCATTTCCTTATCGGCGGGCCGGGCGGGAATGATCCTGCTTGCGGCATGATTTTTCCTCATCTCTTCGGCGGACTTGACCCAGTAGAGAAGGAAGGCCTCCTTTTCCATGCGGATGCGGGCAAGCAGAAGAGGATCTCCCTGTGCCAGTTTTTCCGCCTCGGCCAGATACCGTTCCATCTTCCTCTGGTTTTCCGGCAGAAGCAGACAGTACGCTCCCCGGTTGGGGCCGGGGTACCAGGCGTGGCCGGGCGCGTTTTCCCAGAGGACCTTTTTCATCTTCTGGAATTTCAGCATGGGAGAAGCGCTTTTTCCGTAGTATCTCCTGAAGACCTCCTCGATGAATTGCTCCACGTCCGTACGGGGGTCCCACCACAGTCTTGCCATCACAAGATAGAAGAGTGCATTGTGGAAAAAGCGGTTCGCCGTGATGTGGGAGCGTTCCCCCCAGTCCTTTCTTCTGATCCTTTCCGGCGCGTCTGCGGCCAGATTGTATTCGTGCGGGCAGTAGGGGGTGTTGGCGTTTCCGTAATAGTCGCAGAGCCCCACGCGGGAGAAGACTTTGCCCCAGGCGATATACTTTTCGTGGTAGGGGGGATTGATGGGACAGCTTGAGCCGGCAATGGGATGGGCTATGCATCTGCCGTGAGCGTAATAAATGGCGCTGACCCTGTCATCGTACCGGAACGCCGGGTCGGCGGGCAGATCCCGGTAGTCCGAATAGATGTACACCCACAGTTTTGCGTCGGGCTGTTCCTTGAGCACGGCGGAAGTGACGTCCCGGAAGAAGCGGTGGAAAAGGTGGGAGGTGGAAAATTTCCCGTTGAGAGTACCGTATTTTCTGCACGCTTCGCAACTGCACCAGGATCTTACCGTATCGGCGGCGGAAATGCCGAAGGTGCCTTTGGGTTCCTTTCTCACCATGGAAAGGATGTGGTCGATGACCCGTTTTCTGACCTCGGGATTGGAAACGCATCTCTGCACCCAGGGGAGTTTTTCCCCTTTTTCCCCTTTCTTCTGCCGGGAAAAACAGCGGCATTTCACCCGTTTTCCGTCGATGAGGGGGAAATATTCCGGATGGGTCTCATAGAGGCTGGAAGGGACCGCGTTGCAAAGGGTCATGTGGCCGCTTCTGGGAAGTTCCCTGTGCATGATGGAGGCATATTTCCGGATCTGACTGGTCCGGGGGAGGGGAAGCAGAAGATTCCGGTACTGCCATTGGATCATGTCCTCGGGTTTCCACGGAACATCCTTTTTGTCGTGGATGGTATAGGCGGCAATGCGGAAGGGGGTGAAGGGGGCATACAGGTCGTCCACCTCGGCGGAAAAGAAGAGAGAATCCTTTTTGACGTAGCTTTCCCCCTGCTTTCCCGGATAGAGGAAGGTGACTCCCAGATAGCGGTCCAGGAAGAAGCAGCTTCCGTAGACCAGGGCCCGGGGCGTTTTCCCGATGATGGAGAACGTGTTGTTGTCCACGCGGAAGTAAAAAGCGTCTTCGGCAGGGTGTTCCAGAAGTTTTTTCCGGATCTCCTGCGGAACCTTGAACTCCTTTTCCGGGAGAGAGAGATCCGCAAGAAGGAACTGGAAGGGGGCGTTTTCATCGGGAGTCCTGACGACTTTGGCCTTTACGGAAACGACCTTTTCCAGAAATTCCAGAAGTTCGCCTGCGGCGATCTCCTGCTGCGGGGAGGTCTTTTCTCCGGGCAGGACGATGAGGGGAGGCTTTTTCCCCTTCGAGTCGAACCCCACGGTTCTGGGAACAAGGGAAAAGGTTGCGGCGGGAAGAAGAAACAGAAGGGAGAGAAAGACGATTTTCCGCATGGGATGATCCTTTGTGTTTTTTGGTGGTTTTTCGTTTACGATAAATATAGCCGTGTTTCAGGCCGTTTCAACGGAGCAGTCGAAAAAAACTTTTCTTTTCGGCGATAAAAATGCAGGGCTTGCGAAAATGCCGCGGCGGACGGAACGGGAAACGGATTTGAAAAGAGCGGCGGGACGGGTTATATTAATATGTCTTCCGATCTTTTTCCCCTCCTGAGGGAAGAAGCGCAAACTCCAAGAAGAAAGGACAGGAATGACAGCTTCTCAAATGACCCTGCTGCTGATCCAGGTTTTCGGCGGACTTGCCATTTTCGTGTACGGGATGAACCTTATGAGCGCGGGCCTTCAGAGGGCGGCGGGGGAAAGGATGCGGTCCCTTCTCCGGGTTTTCTCCTCCAACCGCATCGTGGCGGTCCTTTCCGGGGCGGCGGTGACGGCGGTGGTCCAGTCCTCCAGCGCCACCACGGTCATGGTCATCGGGTTCATCAACGCCGGGCTTCTCACCTTGACGCAGGGCATCGGCATCATCTTCGGCGCCCATGTGGGGACCACCATCACCGCCCAGATCATCGCCTTCGACATCTCCTGGTTCGTGATGCCCTGCATCATCGCCGGCGTCATCATGAGCTTCTTCTCCCGTCAGCAGGTGATCTCCTGGGGGCTTTCCATCCTCGGGCTGGGGCTGGTCTTCCTGGGAATGCGGATCATGGGGGACGAGCTCAAATCCCTTGCCGTCCACCCGGCCTTTGCGGACGCCTTCCGGCTGTTCAGCTGTACGCCCGTAAACGGAAAAATCCCCTTCCTGCCGCTTCTGGGGGCCGTGGGCGTGGGGGTGCTTGCCACCTGCATCGTGCAGAGTTCCGCCGCCTGCGCCGGGATCATCATAGCCCTGGCGGGAAGCGGACTCCTGGATCTTTACACCTCCATAGCGCTGGTGCTGGGCTCCAATATCGGCACCACGGTGACCGCCCAGATCGCCGCCATTCCCGCCAACAGAGTGGCCAAGCAGGCGGCTCTTGCCCATACGCTTTCCAACTTTCTTGGTGTGGCTCTTGCCATCGGATGCTTCTACATTCCCGCGGGATCCGGCGGGGAGTCCATCTTCTTCCACGTGATCCGGAAGCTTTCCCCCGACGGGAATCTGCCCAGACAGATCGCCAACGCCCATACCGTGTTCAATGTGGCCACCACCCTTGTTCTGCTTCCCTTCATTCCGCTTCTTGCCGCCATCTGCGAAAAGGTGCTCCCCGTAAAAAGCAGGAAGGTCAAGTATCAGAGACTGGAAGAACACCTGCTGGATGCCCCCGCCATCGCCCTTGCCCAGAGCTCTTCGGAACTGCGCAGGATGCTGAAAAAGGCATGGAAGATGGTTAGTTGCGCCTTCAACATCTACGACCGGAACGATGCGGAAAACCGCAAGATGGTGCGGGAGCTGGAGGAGCGGGAAAGGCGCATCGACGAAAAACAGCGGGATATGACCGAGTATCTGCAGAAACTCATGCTCCGCCCCCTGAAACCCCGTCAGGCGGCCATGATCCCTCTTCTTCTCCACTGTACCAACGATGCCGAACGCATCGGCGACCATACCGCCGTCATCCGGGGCATGATCGAAAACTTCCTTGCCTCCGAAGGGGTTTTGAGCGAGGATGCCAAGAAGGAGTTCGCCACTCTGCGCGCCAAGCTGGATATGCAGGCGGAGTGCGCCATTTCCCTTCTCAAGCACTTCCGGGAAGAGGACCACAAGCGGGCCGGCGAACTGGAAACGGAGATCATCGAACTTGCCGAACAGTACGAGATCGTCCACATGGCCAGAGTGAAGGAGAAAAAGTGTCAGCCGGAAAGCGCGCTCTTCTATCTGGAGATCATTTCCGAGATCCGCAAGCTTTCCCGCCACTTCGCCAACATCACCGACCGCGCCCCCTACATTTCCGCCGAGCCCCGGCACAAGGACGCGTGAGGCGTTTTCGCAGGCAGAAACTATACGCCCGTTCCGTCGAAAAGGGGGATGAACTCTTCGCAGGCGGACTCCTCCTCCTGCACGAAGCCGTCTTCGATGCCCGAGTCGAAAAGGTGTTTTTCCACTTTTTCGTACTCTTCCGGGGTGATCTTCCTTGACAGAAAGGGAAACTTTTCCGTCTCCCCGCAGGGGGTGTACTGGCGCATGAGGCTGAAAAGGACCTCTCCGGGTTTGAAGGTTTCCGCCACGAAATCGATGACGCGCAGCGTGTTTTCCACATTGCCCGGAAGCAGAAGGTGGCGGATGACGACGCCTTTTTTCAGCATGCCTTCCTCATCCATCTCGAAAGGACCCGTCTGGCGGAACATTTCCCGGATCGCCGCCTTGGCGGTTTCGAAGTAGTTGGGCGCGTGACTCAATTCCCGCGCAAGGGAGTCGTCTGCATATTTGAGGTCGGGCAGATAGATTTGGATCTTCCCCTCCAGTTTTTTCAGGTTTTCCAGCTTGTCGTATCCGTTGGTATTGTAGACCACGGGCACGGGAAGAGGCTCCGGGAGACTTTGCAGAATGACGCTCGTATAGTGGCCGGGAGTGACCAGATTGATGTTGTGGGCGCCCTTTTCGATGAGCTCGCTATAGATCTCCTTCAAGCGCTCGACGGAGACCTCCTTCCCTTTGACGGAATGGCTGACCTCGTAATTCTGGCAGTAGACGCAGCGCAGGTTGCATCCGCTGAAAAAGACGGTTCCCGAGCCCCGTTTCCCGCTGATGCAGGGCTCCTCCCAGAAATGGAGGGCGGCCCTTGCCAGCACCGCGCTGCGCGGTGCGCGGCAGAATCCATATTTCCCGCCGGGGACAAGGTGTTCCTCCCGGAAGGCCCCGCACTCCCGGACACACTCTCTGCAGATTTCCATCACACGTTTCCTTTTCTTCTACTATACACGTTTCCCGCAGGAAAGCAAACGGAAAAAGAGAAAATCGTGCCGAAAGCGTTTTTTCATTTGCTTTTGCGGGAAAGCGGGATATATTACTCTCCGCTTTTCGGAAACTCCGGAAAGTTCGCTTTCGTCATTTGTCATTTGCAACGGGGGACAGCATCATGTACGATCCTGCGGAAGAACCGTCCGGGAACAGCGCCATGAGGATGCTTTTCGGCGTCATCGGGCTCAACGCCCTTGCCTTCATCGTCTTTAAAATCAAGCCGGAACTGGCCAATCTCTTTTACTCTTCGCTGGAAACGCTGAAAAATCTGGAGCTCTGGAGACCGCTTTCCTCCATCTTCGTCAACGGGGACGGACTCATCCTTTTCCTGCAGATGATCATGCTCCTTTCCTTCGGCGTCATGGTGGTGCGCCGTATGACGGCCTCCCAGTTTTTTTCTCTGTTCCTTGCGGGAGGGATCATCGGCAATCTTCTGGTCTCCCTGGTCTTTTTCCGGCACCCGGAAGCGCCGGTCTTCGGGTGCGAAGGGGCGGTGTACGGACTCATTTTCGCCTCCGCCATGATCGCGCCGGATTTCCAGTGCTATCTTCTTTTCATTCCCTTCCCCATCAAGATGCGGACCATGGCGATCCTGTTCCTCGTCATCGATCTCATCCTCATGCGCTATCAGGCGCTGGGAGGCGTCATAGGCGCCTATCTTTTCATGCGTCTTTTCATGCGGGAACTGGTCCTCTGGGACATTCTGGACTTCTTCGGCGCCAAAGGGAAGGAAAAATCCGTCCCCTACGTTTTCACCAATCGGACCCCCAGGGAGAACATTACCGTTTCCGGGGAGGGCAAGGTGGATATGAACGAAGCCGACCGGGTTCTGGAAAAACTTTCCCGCACGGGAATAAACTCCCTTACGGAAGAGGAGATCGCCCTTCTGGAGAAACTGCGCAAGGAAATGAACCAACATTCCGGACGCTGAAATCATGCCCGGCGAAGAAGAGAAGAAAAATCGTCTTGCCGAAGCGCAGGCAAGAGAGTGTGCAAGCGTTCTGGAGCGGGCCTTTTCCGCCGTGTTCACCTCCCGTCAGGCGCTGGACCGCTTCCTTGCCGAAACCTTCCGGAATTCTCCCAAATACGGTTCGAAGGACCGGCGGCGCATCGGAGACGCCCTTTTCCGGGTGTTCCGGGATTTTGGTTTCCTGTGTCTCCTCCTGAAAGAAGGAGAAAGGACGGCGGAAAAGTGCCTCCTTCTCTCTTCCGTGCTTGCCGGGGAAAAGGAGTATCCCGCCTGTTTCCTCGCCCCCTTCGCCCTCCCGGCGGAGCGTTTCCGGGAGGCGGCGGAGCGTTCAAGTGTTCCCGGGAGGGTGCAGAGTCTTTCCCTTCTTCTCGAACGTTCCACCGGCGGGGAAAGACAGTTTTCCCTTACGGACAATCTGCCTTCCTGGGTCCTCCCCCATTTTCCGGACCGGACAAGCGCGGAAGATACGGCAAACGCCCTTCCGGAACGCTCCCCCGTCTGGTTCCGGTCCAATTTCCCCGGGGAGGAAAAGAAGACGGAAAGGATCGTTCAGGATTTCGGCAAAGCGGGGATCGAGCTTGTCTTTCATGCGTTCAAAAAGGATGCCTTCCGTCTGCCGGAGGGGAAAAGGATCCTTCTGCAGGATCTTGCCTCCTTCCGGGAGGGGCTTTTCGAAGTGCAGGATCTCTCCTCCCAGTGCATCGGGCAAGCGTGCTTTTTCCCGAAGCGGGAGGAGGAAAATTCCGCCCGGATTTTCGACTGCTGTGCGGGGGGAGGCGGCAAAACGCTCCAGATGGCCGCTTTTCTCCGGGTACAGGGGAAAAAGGGGCACGTCTATGCCTGGGATACCAGGAAAAACAAGCTGGAGGAAACCTTCCGCAGAGGGAAAAAGGGGGGATTTTCCAACATCACCGTTCTGGAGGAATTCCCTGCCGGGGAAACCTTCGACAAAGTCCTTGTGGACGCCCCCTGCAGCGGCTCCGGCAGATGGAGACGCGCTCCGGAACAGAGATTTCTCCTTACGGAAGAAGAGCTTTCCCGTCTGAAGGAGACCCAGCTGGAGATCCTGGAAAGGGCGGCGTCCTGCGTGAAGGAGGGGGGCGTTCTCTCCTACGGGACCTGTTCGGTCTTCCGGGACGAGAACCGGGAAACGGCCGAAAAATTCCTTACGCTGCATCCCGAGTTCGCTTTGGAATCCTTTCCCTCCCCGCTGACCGGGGAAGAATGTTCCGGAATGCTCGCAATTCTCCCCTCCCACGGAAACTGCGACGGGGCGTTTGCTGCAAGATTCCGGAAGAAGTCGTGAAGAAAGAGGGTTTTTCCCGCTTTTTTCCCGGAAGGGCGGTTGTAAAAAACCGTTGAGAGGATATAGTATTTCCATACGGAAACAGGGGAATGGTATTTGCCCGGAAAGCCGGGAAAGGGGTTTCTCCTGTTTTGAAAGAAAAGCCCCTTTTCCGCAGGGGAAAAAATGAGTTCCGAAAAGAAGTACGAGATGGATATGTGCCACGGGCCGCTCTTCGGCAAGGTGCTGCGCTACTCCGTCCCGCTGATGATCGCCAATATCGCCGCCCTTTTGTTCCATGCCGCCGATCTGGTGGTGCTGGGGCAGTTCACCGACCGGAATTCCATGGCCGCCGTGGGCGCCGCGGGCGGATTCATCTTTCTCATGCTCAATCTCTTCTGGGGGATCGGCACGGGGATCAACGTGCTGGCTTCCCGGTACACGGGCGCGCGGGATCCGGAAAATGTCTCCCGCACCGTCCATACCGCCATTGCCGTGGGACTTATCGGCAGCGTGGTGATGGTGGCCCTCAGCGTCCTGTGCACCGACGGAGTGCTGCGCCTCATGGCCACTCCTCAGGAGATCATGGGCAAGACGAAGCTCTACGTGTATATCGGGTGCGCCGGGATCCCCTTCATGATCTTCTACAGCTTCGGCAGTTCCGTGCTCCGGGCGGTGGGAGATACCAAACGGCCGCTGATTTTCATGCTCCTTGCCGGGATCGCCAACGTCCTGCTCAATCTTTTCTGCGTGCTCATCCTGAAAATGGATGTGGCGGGGGTGGGACTTGCGACTCTGGCGGCCAACTGCATTTCCGCCTTCCTTGTCCTGCGGGCGCTCATGAAGTCCGATGAAGCCTACAAACTGGAGTGGAAAAAGGTGAAGATCGACATGAAGAACCTCAAAGAAATGCTTCAGATCGGCGTCCCCGCAGGGCTTCAGGGGGCCATGTTCACCGTTTCCAACATGGCCATCCAGTCCACGGTGAACTCTTTCGGCCCCGCCGCCATTGCCGGGAACACCGCCGCCATCAATCTGGAAAGCATCGTGCATACGGTGTGCGCCTCCTTCTTTTTCGCCTCGATAAGTTTTACCGGGCAGAATTACGGGGGAAGGAAGTTCAAAAGGATCGTGAAGAGCATTTTCATCTGTCTGGGGTGTTCCGCCGTCGGCATTGCCGTGCTGGGGTGGCTGTGCATCCTTTTCGGAAGGGAGCTTCTGGCCGTCTACAATCCGGATCCCGCCGTCATCGAAGCGGGCTTCATCCGGGTGAAGATGGTCCTTTCCCTCTATTTCATGTGCGGCGTCATGGATGCGGTCAGCGGCTCCCTGCGGGGGCTGGGGCACTCCTTCAAGCCCGCGCTGGTGATCTTTCTGGGGGTGTGCGTCTTCCGGGTGATCTGGGTTTTCACCGTGTTCCCCAGGTACAGAACCATGGAGATGCTCTTCCTCTCCTATCCCATCTCCTGGATCGCCGTAAGCATTTTCAACGGGATCATGCTCTACGTCATCTGCCATAAGCTTCTGGTGAAGGCAAGCAGACGGGAGTTCGAGCCGGTGCGGAAGGGATGAAAATGGCTGCCGAAAAGAAATACAAGATGGATATGTGCCACGGGCCGCTTTTCGGCAAGATCGTCCGGTTCGCCGTGCCCCTGGCCATGGCCAACGCCCTCTCCCTCATGTTCCACGCCGCGGACATCATGGTGGTGGGCAAATTCGCCTCCGCCCAGGCCATGGCGGCGGTGGGGGCGGCTCCCGCCTTCACCAATCTCATGCTCAACTTGTTCTGGGGGATCAGCGCCGGAGTGAACGTGCTTACCGCCCGCTACACCGGAGCGCAGGACAGGGAGAGTTTGTTCAAGACGGTCCATACCGCCATAACCGTGGCCATCGTAGGCGGGATCGTGCTGACCGTTCTGGGGTGTTTCATCACCCGTCCGGTGCTGGAGTTCATGTGCGTACCCGAAGTCATCATGGACAAGGCGTGCCTCTACATCTGGATCTGGTGCATCGGTTCGCCCTTCATGATCCTGTACAGTTTCGGCAGCGCCATCCTCCGGGCCATCGGGGATACGAAAAGACCGCTGATCTACATGGTCATCGCCGGGATCGTCAACGTGCTTCTGAACCTCTTTTTCGTGCTGGTGTGCAAAATGGACGTGGCGGGGGTGGCCATCGCCACGAAGATCTCCAACGGCGTATCCGCCGTTCTCGTGCTTGTCGCGCTTACCCGGAGCAACGAGGATTACAAGCTTGTCTGGAGGAAACTTACCTTCTGCTGGCCCATTTTCAAGGAGATGCTCCGCATCGGGATCCCCGCGGGCGTGCAGGGGGCGCTCTTCTCCGTTTCCAACCTCATCATCCAGTCCACCATCAACAGTTTCGGCTGGTTCGCCATTGCCGGAAGTTCCGCGGCTCTGAGTCTGGAAGGGATCATCCACTCCTGCGCCACCGCCTTTGCGCTTACCGCCGTAAGTTTCGTGGGGCAGAACCACGGAGGAAGGAAGTACAAGCGCATCGTAAGGAGCGTCTTCATCAGCATGGGGTGCGCCATAGCCATCATGATCCTGGGCGGGGCGCTCTGCTTCCTTTTCCAGGAGGAACTGCTTTCCATCTACAATTCGGATCCGGAGGTCATCCGGTGGGGGCAGGTGCGCATCCGGTATCAGCTGACCTTCTATGCGCTTCTGGCGGTCATGGAGGTGCTGACGAGCTCCCTGCGGGGACTGGGGTACTCCTTCGTTCCCATGATCGTGACTCTCATGGGGGCCTGCGTCTTCCGGGTGGTGTGGGTCTACACCATCCTCCCCATGTGCACCGGCGGCCCCATGGAACGCATGATCAATCTGATGATCTCCTACCCGGTCTCCTGGGTCCTCGTGAGTCTGGTCAACGGGCCTCTGCTCTTCTTCGTCTGCCGCAGGATGCTCATTCGGGCAAGCAGGAGAGAGTTCGACGATCTCACCGTGAAGTGACTCTTTTCAGGACCGGGAAATAACGGCAGAGGAAATCATGAAGAAAGATCTTCCGTTCTCATGCAGGGAAAACTGCGGCGCGTGCTGTATAGCGCCCTCCATAACCTCCCCCATCCCCGGCATGCCACACGGCAAGAAGGCGGGGGAAAAATGCATCCATCTGGATGAAAAAATGCGCTGCCGCATCTTTTCCGATCCGGCAAGACCCGGAGTGTGCGCCTCCCTGAAACCCTCTCCGGAAATGTGCGGAAAGAGCCGGGAGGAGGCTTTTGCCTATCTTGAGGAGCTGGAAAGACTTACTTCTCCGGAAAAGGACCGCTGAGAAGCGGGAAACGCTTTTCCCTCAGTGGAAGTTCATTCCGCCGTTGACGTCCAGACAGGCGCCGGTGATGTAACTGCCGCCCTCTCCGGAAAGATAGACGGCGGCAAGCCCCACATCCCGGACTTTCCCCAGTCCCAGTGGAACCGTTTTGGCAAGGGCCGCCACGCCGTCCGCCCCGTGGGTCTGGAACAGGAGTTCGGTTTCCACGATCCCCGGCGCAATGGCGTTGCAGGTGATGTTGTAAGGCGCCCCCGTGCGGGCGATGGTGCGGGTGAAGGAAAGGATCCCCCCTTTGGTGGCGGCGTAATGGCAGTGGCCGAAAAGCGCGCCCCGGTGGGCGACCATGCTGCTGATGTTGATGATCCTTCCGCCTTTCTGATCCCGCATCATTTCCATGGCTTTCTTGGTGCACAGGAAAAGACTTTTGAGATTGGTGCGGATGATGAAGTCCCAGTCCTCTTCGGTGGTTTCGAAAATATCCTGCGCCTTGGTGGTGCCCGCGTTGTTCACCAGAATGTCCAGTCGTCCGTATTTTTCCCGGATGAAGGAGAAAAGCTTCTCCACATCCTTTGCGTCGGAAACGTCGGCGGCAAAGGGGACGCCTTTGCCGTTCCTTTCCGTGATCTCCCGCACCACGTTTTCCGCTTCCTTTTTTCCGGAACGGTAGTTGACGATCACCTCCGCGCCCGCGGCGGCAAGTTCCAGAGCGATTCCTCTGCCCAGTCCCCGGGAACTCCCCGTGACCAGCGCAATCTTTCCTGTAAGGTCATTCATGATTTTTCTCCGATGGATGGATCGTTTTGCGATTTTCCTGCTTAAAGATACCCGCGGAGAGCGTTTTTTTCAAGCGGGAAATCTCCCCGGAGAAACATTTGTGGAAAAATATTGCTTCGAACAGCCATTTTCGGATTTGCAAATTTGAAAAAACGTGATACCTTATCCGTTGCCGAGGGGGGTGTGTCCGCAATCCTCCGGCATGGAAAAGATCGGCGGACAGAACAGCAAGGAGACCGCACATGAAAGTGAAAACCGCATTTTACCTGATGCTTCTTGCGATGGGCCTTTTTCTGACGGCCTGTCGTCACCACCACCATCACACGCCTCCGCCTCCCGCGCCGGCGCCCCATCCCCACCACTACAGGCCCAGACCTGTGCCTCCTCCTCCGCCGCCCCGGCCCGTGCCTCCTCCGCCCCGGCCCCGGCCTGT
>JAGAEF010000276.1 GCA_017613255.1 Lentisphaeria bacterium | reverse complement strand
GGATTTGAACCCCCGACCCGGAGATTATGAGTCACCTGCTCTAACCGACTGAGCTATGGTTCCACTTCGAGATGATTTTCACGGCATATCGCCGACTCTCTCCAATAATGTACACCCGTTTCCTTGAAACGCAAATCCCGTTTCCATTTTTTGCGGAAAATTTCCTCCCGTTATGGGGAAATGATCCTGCCGGCACCTTTCCCCGTTGATTTTTTCCTCCGGCCCGTATATATTAAAGCACGGCGCAATTTACGGAAAGGATGTTTATGCACTCTCAGGAAATGAAGAACCGAATCGGGGATCTTGTGAAACAGATCCGGGAAAATCCCGAACTTTCCGGAGAGGAGGTCTTTGCCTGCGCGCTCCAGACCGCCTTCCTGCGGGAACGGGGTTTCACTCTGGAAACTCCCATCGCGGGAGAAAAGACCGCGTACAAGGCGGTTTTTACGGTCCATTCCGGCGCGGGGGAGGGGGAAAAGATCCCCTCTTTCGCCTTCTGCGCCGAGTATGACGCCCTCCCGCATGTGAAGCACGGGTGCGGCCACCCGCTCATCATGGGCTCTGCCCTTGCCGCCGCCGTGGAGCTCAAAGCGCTTCTGGAGGAAAAAGGCGTCCCCGGCAGGATCATCGTTCTGGGGTGTCCCGCGGAGGAAACCTACGGGGGAAAGATCCGCATAGCGGAAAGCGGCGCGGCGGAGGAGGCGGACGCCTTCCTCATGGCTCATCCCGTAAGCGGTTTTTCCGCGCTGGGGGACGTGGCTTATTCAGGTATTCGGAGCGTGAAAATCGTTTTCCGGGGCAGCGGAGGATCCGGAGCCGCGCGGATGGCCAATCCCGCCTTCGTCAATCCTCTGGACGCCCAGAATCTTCTTTACGGCGCCGTTGCCATGCGCCGCCACTTTTTCCCCCGGGATGTGGCGATCGCGGGAGTGATCTCCGACGGCGGGAAGCGGGCGAATCTTCTCCCCGTCTCCTGCGAAAGCAATTACACGGTCCGCAGTCAGGATCCCGCCCATCTGGAGGAGTATACGCTTCTTTTGCGCACCATGGCGGAGGGGGCCTCCCTGATGACCGGGACCGAAGCGGAGGTGACTTTTGGCAAGCCCTGGCTGCCCACGAGACCCAACAAGGTCCTGAACAAAAGCTTTCTGGACGCCATGGAAAAGCGGGGGTTCAAGGCGGACCGGACGCCGCCCTGCCGGGGCGGATGCTTTGCCGGGACGGATTTCGGGAAGCTGAGTCAGATGCGCCCCGCCTGCCATTTGCATTTTCCCATCATGAAGGCCGCCGCCGCCCACACGGAGGAGTTCGCCCGTATTTCCGGGGAGGCGCCCGCCGCGGAAAGCATGTTCGCCGCAGGGGAGAGCATGGCGGAAACGGCCTTTGCCTTCCTTGCGGACGAAAAATTCCGCGCTTCCGTGAAGGAAGCCTTCACGCAGGACGTGTTCGAGGAATAGCCTCTTCGGGCAAAGGGAGCGCAATCTTATTTGTACTTGGGGAGCATCTTCCCGTGGGCTTCGATGAGATCGTCGCACATGGCGATGATCTTGTCGATGGGCAGTTCGCTTGCCGTATGGGGATCCAGCATCGCCGCGTGGTAGATATGTTCCTTTTTCCTTGTGAGGGCCGCTTCGATGGTGAGGAGCTGCACATTGATGTTGGTCATGTTCAGCGCGGCGCACTGGGGGGGCAGAGCGCCCACAAAAGTACCCTGCACGCCGTTGGAATCCACCAGACAGGGGACCTCCACCACCGCTTCGGAAGGCAGGTTGGGAATGAAGCCCTTGTTGAGCACGTTCCCGCCGATATGGAAGGGCACGTCGGTGACGATGGCATCCATGATGCCCGAACCGTACTCCCGGGAGAGAGTGTGGCTGAGCTTGGGATTTTCGCAGATCTCCTTGTACCGTTTTTTCCAGCCTTCGATTTGGTTCACGCACCGTCTGGGATATTCGTCCAGCGGGATGAAATACTCTTTGATGAGTTCGGGATAGGCGCTCTTGATCCAGTAGGGGGCGTACTCGGCGTTGTGTTCGCTGGATTCGGTCACATAGTAGCCGAATTTATCCAGCATTTCCAGCCGGATGAGGTTGCCGTGCTTTTCCTTTCCGCCCCGGTACTTGCGCAGGATGGCCTTTGCTTTCTTCCGCAGCTGGGGATAGATGTCCTTGCCGTCTTTGGTGATCTCCAGAAGCCACGCCATGTGGTTGATCCCGGCGATCTTGGTGCGGTAGCCCAGATGGTCGAAGGGGTTGCTTTCATGCTCCTTTTCCCAGTCGTAGAGCTTGAGCGCCATCATCAGCGAAAGCGCGCAGACCTGCACGGAGTGGCAGAGCCCCACGGTTTTGATATTTGTGGCTTTGAGCATGGCCCCGGTAAGCATGGCCATGGGGTTGGTGTAGTTGAGGAACCACGCATTTGGGCAGACCTCCTCCATATCCCGGGCGAAATCCAGCATGACGGGAATGGTGCGCAACGCGCGGAAAATGCCGCCGATCCCCAAGGTGTCGGCGATGGTCTGACGGAGTCCGTATTTTTTGGGGATCTCGAAGTCGATGACCGTGGAGGGCTTGTAGCCGCCCACCTGAATGGCGTTCACCACGAAATCGGCGTCTTTAAGCGCCTTCTTCCGGTTTGCCGTGCCCAGATGGGCGGTGATCTTCGCCCGGTTCCCGTTGATGTTCCGGTTGAGCACTTCCAGCATTTTCGCGGATTCCTTCAGGCGGTCCCCGTCGATGTCGTACAGGGCGATATGGGAGTCCTTCAGAGATTCCCTGCACATGCAGTCCCCCAGAACGTTTTTGGCGAAAACGGTGCTTCCCGCACCCATGAACGTGATCTTCGGCATTTTTTCTCCTCGATTGAAAATGTTAATCCGCGCTTCTTGCGGAAACGTCATCCAGAATGCACTCGCTTCCCTTTCCGATGACACGGAACCTCAGCTGGGAAAATTCCAGAGGCTGAATGGTGTATTCCATATTGTGGATCGTCTCCTTGTCGGTGAGTGGAATATTCCCCAGGATCTGCGCTTTGCCCGCAAGGAAGCGGTTGGCGGGCTTGCCCTTTTTGTCCAGAATCTGATCGAATCGGGCGTTGATGACCATAAGCTTGCCTTTCCCTCTGGCCTTGAAGGTCAGCGCCACCTTGACGGGCTCCCTGGGTCGGAAATATTTCCCGTACAGGATCTGGGAAAGGACGGCCTCCTGCGGGAGATATATGGCGGTGTTGCCGCTCTCCTTCACCAGCTTGATCTTGTCCGTATTCTTCCCCTGATAGCCCCAGAATTTGGGCCGGGAGGTCTTTGGATCGATCCCGTCTTCGAAGGAGCCGTTGCCGATCACCGGTTTCCCGATGGTAAGGGTGCGGTAGTCCACCAGCGCGTGATAGGCCGTCCCGTCCAGAGAAAAGTTCTTCTGTCTGCTGGATTTGCCCACCCGGTAGTTCCTTGCGGCATGGAATTTCCACATCGCGCCCTCTCCGAAAGCCCCTTCCAGTTTCCTGACCGGGATCTTGAGTTCGACGACGAATCCGTCCTTGCCGATTCCGGCCTTCGCAGTCGCGCCGAAGCTCACCTTCATGTTGCTTCCGGGCTGTTCCACTTCCTGCAGGACGCCTTTTGCGTTGACCACGAACTGGTAGTATTTCTGGGAGTTGTTGGGCGGCGCAAGGAAGATCTCGAAGGCATCGTCTCCCCACACGTTCTTATCCGATTCCGTCCCCTTGAGGACCAGCTCCCTGACGAAGGGCTCCTTGGCCTGAAGCAGGAAATAGAGATTCTCCCTGTCGGAAAGGATCCCCACGCTTGTGGCAAGTTCGGAAGGCATGGGCTCCTTTTTCCCGAAGGTATCCCTGAAGTCGGTAATATAGCAGGCATTGCCCCAGGCGGCGTCCTTTCCGTCCCCGTCGATCTTCGGCGGGGTCTTGACCATGGGGGCGTTTGCCGTGCGGCTGAGGGAGCGTTTGTATCTCTCGTTGGGCTTGATCCAGTAGTTTTCCAGCGCTCCCTTTTCGAATTCCACCATTTTCCTGAGCTCCGGATCGTTTCCGGCAAGCTGTTGTGCCTCCGCAAGGTATCCGAGAAGCTCCTCCTTTGCGCCGGGCTTCTGCAGAACTCTGGGGGTGCGCTGATCGGCAAAGGGGAATCCCACGCAGCCGGGGGTCTCCTTCCAGAGTTTCCTGCGAAGGTCCTGATATTTCTTCATGGCGGGATAGAGTTTTCCGTAAAAATCCTCTTCCGCTTCCGCCACGGCCTTTTCGAAGTCGAAATCCGGGTCCCAGGTCCCTTTCCCGAAAAGATACCAGAACTGCCAGCGGGAGGCCATGAGGTTCTTGGTGTACCAGACCCCTTGCGTCTTGGCTCTGGTGTAATAGGAGGCGTCGGGATAGACCATCTCCTCTTTCCTGCCCATGAGCCCCAGCTTCCTGTAGAGCCGCAGGTCCTGAAGCATGACTTCCGCATAGGGCTGATAGGCGCAGTCCACGGCCAGACTGTATTCATAGATGTGGATCTTCCTGCAGACCTTCATCCATTTTTTGATCCTTTCCAGACACTCCGCGTTGCGCTTGCAGGAGGGATCCTCCAGCGCATGGGCGTAACAGCGCTGGGTGGAACAGAAATAGATGACGGTGCGGGGATCCAGCTCCAGCCCTTCCGGGTAGTCCCGGTAGTTCCAGTAGGCCCACTGGGAAAGTTTGGCGTCTGGGTACTTGTCCCACACCATCTTGCTGACCTTCTGGGCGAACACGTGGAAGCGGCGGGAGACCTGCAGAGCCTCGCTGCGGTCCATTTTCCGACATTCGGGGCACTCGCACCAGTTGGTGTAGGCGTCCACGCATCCGAAGTTGAAGGTAAAGCCCTCTCCGTACTTTTTGCGCTCCTCCAGAATGAATTCATAGACCTTTTTCTGCACTTCCGGATTGGAAAGGCAGTAGTGGAGCATCTTCCCTTCCGTGCGCCGTTTCCCGTCCACGAGGGCGAAATATTCCGGATGGGTTTTGGCGTACTTTTTCGGGGAGAGGGGGATGGTGAAGGTCTCGTGCCCGCCCCGGAGGACCCGGTCCATGAGCATTCTCGCCTCGAAGAAATCCCGGGAGGTTTCCAGTGTGGCTTTGGAGCTCTGGCTGGGGCTCTGGATGCGGTTCCTTGCCGCCCAGATCCGCCCTTGCGGGCAGAGCCCGGTGCTGCTCACGCTGTTCAGAACGCGGCGGGAAAAGACGGGGGAACAGACCTTGCCTTCATCGGGCAGAGTCACGTCCTTTTTCGCCTTGTACCGTTCCCCTTTTTCGCCGGGATAGTACCAGTGCACGCCCAGAAAGCGTCCGATGACTTCCAGCGCTCCGTAGTAGGCGGCCACGCCGTTCTGACCCACGATATAGTATTTCCCGTCCTTTGCGCCGAGGAAAAAGGCCTCGTCGGAAGGGTTCTTCTTCAATTCTTCCACAATGGAGGAGGGGATCCCTTCGCTTTTCACGGTCCCTATGACGACTTTTCCGTCCTTGAGGCCCGAAAGATCTGCGGAAGTCACTTTTCTTACATATTCGGAAAGTTCCTGAACGGCGAGAACGGCCCCTTTTTCCTCGCTTTTCCGGGTGATCCCGGTCAAAGCCTTCCCGTCCCTGACGAGATCGAATCCCGGGGCAAGAAGGGGAAGAAGCGCGACGAACGAACTCAAAAATACGATGTTTCTTTTCATGATTATTCCTTGTATGCTTTCAAAAAATGTTTATTTGAATCTGCTCCAGCCCAGTTTGGTATTCAGTTCCGACTGCTGATACGCCCAGGAGCAGTTTCCCAGCGTTCCTTTGGGCGCTTCCGTCATGCTGCCCGCCCAGACGGAGCCGTAGGGATTCAGGGGATTGGCGGCACGGAAATTCTCCACATGCCAGTCGGCAAAAGTGATGTTCAGATTCCGGGGCCCGTGGTTGGGGCGGACGGGGGACGTCTGGTTCTGATAACCGTAGACCTGTCCGCCGCTGGGCGTTTCCAGCAGGACGAACTGCTGGGAGGGCGCGGTACAGCGGTCCTGCCGGACGATCTTCGGGCGGAGCGTTACGCTGCTGTCGGAAAGGATCATATAGTTGTAAGCGATCCCGGAGGCGTGTGCGTAGGTGAGTTTCGAGGGATCCCTGGCGACGACCGTGGGGCATTTGAAGACCTTGATGTCGCCGTAGCCCAGCCGTTTTTTCTCGTTGTTGTGATCGGACTGCGCTTTGGTGATCCCCCACGCCCAGCTTTGGGAGAAAAGGTTGTACGGGGGATAGTAGTCCTTGTAGTCGGAAAGGTAGAACTGGAGGATCGTTCCCACCTGTTTGTGATTGCTTGCGCATTGGATTTGCCGTGCCTTTTCCCTTGTTTTGCTCAAGGCGGGCAGCAGCATCCCCGCCAGAATGGCGATGATGGCGATGACCACCAGCAATTCGATAAGGGTGAAAGAATTCCGGTACGCCGTCGATCTTTTCTGCATAAGGAGCTCCCGTTTTCCGTGGATTTTTGTTTTCTGTTTTTCCGTTCGAATCGTATACGGCTATATTATAGCGCGGAAAACGGAAAAAACAAGGGGGAAAAGGGAAAAAAGTCGCAAGTCTCAAGCTTCAAGTCTCAAGTCTCAAGAGACGCAGAGCGAAAAAACAGGCCACCGTTTCCAGCTCTGGCTGGGGAATAGGCCGGACCCTCCGCCGCGCTTTGCGCTATGGAGGGTAAATAGGCCGGATAGGCCCAATAGGCAGAGTGCGGCGGGAAATACGCACACCACCGGCTGGGTACTGCCCGAAACTACAACTTAAGATCGGCCGGGCGACGAATAATCCCCACCCGGAACTACCACGCCAGATCGGATGCCAGGCGAGGCGCAGTGCGCCGAGCGCGCAGCGGGAGGCGAATGAACCGCTGG
>JAGAEF010000275.1 GCA_017613255.1 Lentisphaeria bacterium | reverse complement strand
TTCCAAATTCCGTGCTACATTTTGTTTGGTCATGGTGTAGTCCCTTTCTGGGTTAGTTTTTGGGTTAACTAAATATACCATGACTTTTCATTTTTGCAGAACTTTATTTACAATACTCGGATTTTTTTTCGCCTTGGCAAGCCGTCCGCAATCAGCGGAGGCGCGGGCAAGCGAACCCGGCAGGGGAAGACTGCCACGGCGAAATCCGCGGAGCGGCTGAAGCCGGGCAAACTCGTGTCGCATTATGAGTTGCGGCTGATCCGTCTCCCTCTTCTCGCCGGAAAAAGTTCCTTACAGCAGCGTGAAGAAATTTTTGTCGCTCAATTCTCCCGCCTTGAACGCCCGGAAGGAGAGCGTGAAGGCAAAGGGTTGGAGTTTGATCCTGTATTTTTCCGGCAGGGTCGGGCCGCAGGAATTGGAACCCAGCCCGCAGGTCTTGTGATCCAGATGCAGATGGATCCCGTCGGAATATTCCAGCTCATGGGGGTGCTGCGCCTTGTTCAGTGCCTTTATACTGTATTTGTGGGCGGAAAAATCGAAAGGATTTCCTTTTCCCGCCACAAGAATACCCGTCTTGTGCAGATCGTAAAAGGCGGCCCGCCTCACTTCATGCCGGTTGCCGTTTTCCTGCGGGAACACGTACGGCGTTTCCAGCGCCTCCAGAGGCGCCTTGTAGAGCCCCACGCTCTGGGCCTCTTTGGAATCGCAGTACGCTTCCCCCGGCCCCAGCCCGAACCAGCAGATCTGATCCATCTCTCCGGGCAGGACCAGATCCAGCCCGATGCGGGGCAAAAAGAAGTTTTCCGCCTCCAATAGTTCGCAGTTTTCGAATTTTCCCGTTACCGTGAGGTCGAAAGAACCGTCGTTACGGAAGGCGTATTCGTAATCGCAGAGGACGCCCCAGGGATGGACCGGCACTTCCAGACGGGCCCGGATCTTTACGGAAGAGTTCTTCCTGTCGCAGGAAACCTCCCGGACGCTGGTGTACGCCTTGTCCAGCTGGTATTTCCTCCACAGCGTCCCGATCCTTCCCGGAAGTTTTTCATTGTCCGTTTCCCCGTGGTAAAGGCCCAGAAGCGGGCCCCGGTCAAGGACGGGAGAAGAGTCCACCGTCCACTCCCGGAGCGTGCCGTGGTGTTTGTCCAGAACAAGGAGAGTCTCCTCCGCCGTGATCTCGATGGCATCGTCGTTTTCTTCCATCTCCACGTTGTCCTTCCCGGCAAGGATGGCCGGGGCGGGCCGGGAGACGGTTTTCCCGCTCACGGGAAGGGGGAACTGTGCGGAGGTGATCCTGTGGCCCGCTTCCGCCCAGGAGTTCCCGCAGGCAAGCAGAACGTCCACATTAAGGAAGTATTCCGCCCCGTCCAGCGGGTTTTTGACGGCCTTTACGGGGATCTTCAGCTCTCCGGAAGAGCGGGGAGCGACCGCGGGCGGGGGAAGGATCCCGGACTGGACGATCCTCCCGTTTTCCGTAACGCTCCAGCTGAAGAAGAGTTTTTCCAGCGTGGAAAAGTCGTAATGGTTTTCCACAGTGAGGAGCCCTTTGGCAAGGTCTTTTTGCGCGAACCGGACGGGAGAATAGACTTTTTTAAGTTCGATGAGGCCGGGGGAGGGGGTCTTGTCCGGGAACACCAGACCGTCGGTGACGAAATTCCCGTCGTTGGGCTCGTCGCCGAAATCCCCGCCGTAAGCGAAAAACTCTTCTCCCTTCTCCGTCATGGTGCGGATCCCGTGGTCGCACCACTCCCAGATGAAGCCGCCCTGCACCTTTTTGTGGGAGAAGAAGTACTGCATGTAATCCTCCAGCCCTCCGGGGCCGTTGCCCATGGCGTGGGCGTATTCGCAGAGGATGAAGGGTTTTTCTTTGCAGTGGGTTTCGAGGATGCTCGTAATGTTGTTGGCGTGTTCCATATGGACGGAAGTATACATCCTGCTGACCACGTCGCTGACCTCTGCTTCCGTATCCCGCTCGTAATGGATGAGCCGGGTGCGGTCCCGCTTCCTTATATATTCGGCCATCTTCACGTGGTTGCAGCCGAATCCCGCCTCGTTGCCCAGGGACCAGAAGAGGATGCAGGGGTGATTCTTGTTGGGCTCCAGCGTGCGGATCATGCGGTCCACGCAGGCGCGCTCCCACTCCTTCCACATGGTGGGGTTTTTCCCCTTTTCGTACCCGAATCCGTGGCTTTCCAGATCCGCTTCGCAGATCACATAGAAGCCGAGGCGGTCGCACATTTCGTAAAATTTCGGGTCGTTGGGGTAGTGGGAGGTGCGGATGGCGTTGATGTTGTGCTTCTTCATGAGGAGAAGATCTTCCATCATGGCGTCGTCTGTGACGGCCCGTCCCAGATCCGTATGGAAGTCGTGCCGGTTGACGCCCCGCAGGAGAACGGGGACTCCGTTGACAAAAAAGTTCCCTTTTTTGAGCTCGATGGTGCGGAAGCCCGTCTGCAAAGACTTATACTCCTGCACATGGCCTTTCCCGTCTTTCAGCGTGAAAAGGACCGTATAGCGTTCCGGGGATTCCGCGTTCCATGCACGCACTTTGCCCGCATCCAGCTGGATGGCTAGAGTTTTTTCCCCCAGTCCGGAGATGGAAAAGTGCTGCACATTTTCAAGGACTTTGCCGCCCTCCGGGTCGAAAAGCTCCACCTCCAGAGAGCCTTTTTTCACGGCATCCGCGCCGGAATTGCGGATGGATATTTCCAGCTCCAGCGTGCCGGAACCTTTTTTCGTGTCCAGAAGGGCTTTGGCGAAAACGTCGAAAAGATCCAGACGGGGAAGGGCCGTAAGCGTCACATCCCGGAAGATCCCGGAAAAATCCCACATGTCCTGATCTTCCAGATAGCTCCCGTCGCTCCACTGCAGGACCTGCACGGCAATGCGGTTGATCCCCGGGGAAACAAGTTCGGTAATATCGTATTCGGCGGGAAGTCGGCTCCCCTTGCTCATGCCCGCAAGAGAGCCGTTGACCCACACATAGTAGAAGGAGTCCACCCCTTCGAAGCGCAGAAATAGTTTCTTCCCCGACCACTCCTCCGGGATCTCGAACTCCCTTACATAGCATCCCGTGGGGTTTTCCGAGGGGACGAAGGGGGGATTTCTCGAGAAGGGATAGACTACGTTGGTATAGGCGGGGTGTCCAAATCCTTCCATCTGCCAGCAGGAGGGAACTGTGATCTCCTCCCAGTCGGAGCAGTCGAAATCCTCTTTCCAGAAATCTTCGGGCGCCTCCTCCGGGCAGCAGAGGAAAGCGAATTTCCAGGAGCCGTTGAGAAGTTTGAAAAAGGGACTTTGCGTTCTTTCTCCGCTCAAAGCCGCCTCTTTGGCGGCAAAGGGGACAAGGGCGGCGCGGGGCTGTTGACGATTGATTCCGGGAAGTTCCGGGTTTTCCCAGTCTTTCATGGCGTATCCTTTCGTTTGTGTTTCTCCGGCGGAGAAAATGTTTTTGTGCTTCTTCTACTATACACGAAGGAAGCATAAATGCAAGGGAAAACCTTTCAGGAATTTCCCCGCGGGAAGAAAAAAGACCGAAAAGAAAATTCCCCGTTTGCTTTTTGGATTTTTCAGGGTATATTTTTCCGAAAAAGGAGAGAAGAAATGAAAAAAATCGCCTTCGAAAAGTGGGAAAACTGCATAGAAATGGAAAGCGGGAATTTCCGCATCGTCATCACCACCGACGTGGGGCCCCGGGTGATCGGGGGATTTGCGGGGAACAATCCCTACAACATCTTCCGGGTGGATCCCGCCCTTGCCGGGACCTCCGGCGCGGATCACTGGGTGAATTATGGGGGCCACAGGCTGTGGGTCTCCCCGGAACGGGCCCTGCGCACGCCGGAAAAGGACAATTCTCCCATAGAGTACGAGGCGCGTTCCGGAGGCGTCGTCTTTCACTCTCGCAGGAATGAGTTCAGCGGCATGGAAAAATCCATTTTCATTGCGCCGGGGCCCGACAACACCTTCCGGGTGGAGCACACGGTCACCAACCGGAATCTCTGGCCCATCGAGTGCGCTCCCTGGGCCATCAGCGTCATGGCTCCCGGAGGCGTGTGTATTGCTCCCCAGAACAAGGATAAGAAGGCGCTTCTTCCCAGCACCTTCTACTCCTTCTGGCCCTATACGGAACTCTCCGATCCCCGGTTCGTTTACGGGCGGGATTTTCTGCTGGTGAAACAGGATGAAACGTGTTCCGGCCCCTGCAAGATCGGGTTCAACTGCAAAAACGGCTGGATCGCCTATGCCGGAGGGGGAACGCTTTTCGTGAAGGAATTTGAGGTGATCCCCGGCGTGCGTTACCCCGACAACGGCTGTACCGTGGAAGTCTACTCCTGCGCAAGCATGCTGGAAGTGGAGACCCTTGCGCCCCTGCGGCTCCTTCAGCCCGACGAAAGCGCCGTGCATGTGGAAGTCTGGAAGGTCCGTGACGGCATCGGGAAAGTGGAAAACGAAAAGGATGCGGCAAAAGTCCTGCCCCGTCCCGTCCTGCCGGAGTGACGATGGTTCCGGAGCATCCCCTTTATCCGGAAAACGCCTGTTTGCTCGCCCCCGTGGCGGGTTATACGGATCTCCCTTTCCGGCTTTCCGCAAGGCGGCACGGGAACAAGTATGCCTTTACGGAAATGGTGGATGCGGGGTCTCTGGTCTTCGGAGTAAAGAAAAGTCTGCGGCTTCTGGCGAGGGATCCTTCCGAAGCGTTTCTGGGGGTGCAGATCGTGGGCTCCGATTTGGAGACATTGAAAAAATCCGTGGAGATCCTCAACAGGATGGATTTTTCCGTCATCGACTTCAATCTGGGGTGTCCCGCCCCGAAGGTGGCGAAAAAGTGCGAAGGGGCGGCTCTTGCCCGGAAGAAGCCGGAGGAGGCTTTGAAAGCCTTTTCCGTCATCGCGGAAACCGCCCTCTCCCCCGTAAGCGTGAAAATGCGGATCCTTTCCGAGACCGATCCGGAGCCCACCGTTCAGCTGGTCCGGCGTCTTGCGGACTGCGGGGCAAGTGCCGTGACCGTTCACGGGAGGATCGCGGAAAAATTCTATTCCGGACCCGTATTTTTCGATATCATCCGCGCCGCCGCCGAAAGCGTGAAGATCCCGGTCATTGCCAACGGGGGAGCGCTGTCCGCGTCATCGTATCACGAACTGCGGGAAAATTCCTCCTGTTCCCGGGGAATGGTGGCAAGGGGGGCACTGGGTAATCCGTGGATCTTTTCCGAGATCGAAGGAGGGCTCCCGCCCACGCTGGAAGAGTTCTGCAATGAGGTGAGGGAACACTTTTTTTCCATGCGGGATTTTTACGGAGAACCTTTTGTTTTTCCCATCTGCCGCAAGACGCTTCTCGCTTACCTGCGGGGGAGGGGATTTCCCGGTTCGCTCCGGGCGTCGGTCTCCTTTCTGAATACATTGGAAGATTTCAAGCTTTTCCTGAAGGAGATCGGCAAAGGGCCCCTCTCGAAAGTCTATCGGGAAACGGGCCGTGTCGCCCGCTGTTGAGAAAAAAATCAAAACCCATTTTTCGGGAGAAGAGATGAAAATAAGGATCATCGAAAATCGATTCGCCGCCATGGGGATCCGCATCCTGCCGGAAGCGGGCAGGGTGGAACGCTTCGCGGCAAAGGAACTGGCTTGGTACCTTTACAAGATGAGCAGAAGCGGGATCTGCATCAGGGAGTCCGGGGAGAGCAAAGGAAACGAGATCTTCCTTTGCGCGGAAGGAAATTCCGAAGAGGACAGTTTCGACATTACGGCGGAAGCCGGTTCCGTCCGTCTTGCCGGAAGCAATGGGAGAAGCGTGCTTTTTGCCGTTTACGAACTTCTGGAGCGTCTGGGCTGTGTTTTTGCCCATCCCTTCGACGAGTTCGTTCCGGAAACCCCGGATATCGAACTAAACCCCTTCTCTCTGCACTGGAAGGCCCATTTTCGGGAAAGAGGCCTCTTTCAGGCCTTTTTCCTTCTCCGCAAGGACTTGAATTTCGATGGATTCATTCCCCACAGGCGTCTGCCCCAGATTGCCTATCTGGCCAAAAACAAGTACAATACCTTTGTTTTCTCCTGCGATTACAACCGGCTGGACCTGTGGGACCTCTTCAAATATCAGATCCTGGACGCCCTGCTGGACCGGGGGCTGAAGATCGTTTTCGTTTCCGCTACTCTTGACTACTTCTGTCCGGAGAGCGAAAATATGGATTTCGGGGGGTACGGATCCTCT
>JAGAEF010000274.1 GCA_017613255.1 Lentisphaeria bacterium | reverse complement strand
TAGACCATTTCCGCAATGGCCCGCACCGTCTTCTGGAAACGGGTGGAAACGTTCTGGGCGCCTCTGGCGGTGGTATCGCTCCCGTCCAGTTTTCTGCACTCGGGACATTCGCACCAGCCTCCGGTCACGTCCTCCATGCCGAACTTGAAATGGCCCAGACCCTTGTTTTCGTCCAGTTTGCGGATGATGTGATCCGCAGCGTTTTTGCGCACCTCCGGATTGGAGATGCAGTACTGATTCCCTTTCACCCTTTTTCCGTCGATGAGAGCGAAGTATTCCGGGTGTTTTTCGAAGGTGGTCTTCGGCGGCATGGGGCCGGCAAAGGTCATGTGTGCGCCGCCCAGGGACTGCATCGTATGGGGGACGCGGGGAGCATAGAACTTGTATCTTTCCGACTGGGGTTTATCGTAGGGTACCGGTCCCCCGTAGGGAGGCGGGGTCTGGTAGCCCACCCGGGTCGCCCAGGTCTTGCCCTGAACGGGGATCACGCTTCCGTCGGTGTAGCACTGATTGAGCCTGCGGATGGCGAAGGCGGGCTCCCGGAATTTTTCAAAGTCCGGGAAATTGATTTCCGTTTTTTTGGGCACATATTCCCCTTCGTCCTCCTTGTCCGGGATGGTGAGCCAGCGCACGCCCAATTTGTCTTCGATGAACTGGTATGTTGCGTAAAGGTCGGCCACTTCCTGCTTGCCGATGATGTAAAGCACGTTTCCCTTGGCGCAGATGAAGTGGGCCTCCCGCTGTTTGGCCTCCTTCAGCGCCTTGACCGCGGAGGCGGGGATGTCCTTCAGGGTGTCCAAAGTCCCGATGAAAACTTTGTTTGCCGCGTCGGATTTTCCCTTGACGACCGCGGGCTTTTTCCCCGTGGCTTTCTCCGTGTAGTCGGCAAGTTCCTGCGCCGCAAGAAGGGTGCTGGGATGTGCCTTTTCCGGCAGGACGATTTCCGCCGCCTTTCCGTCTTTCACCAGATCGAATCCCGGAGAAAGAAGGGGGAGAAGGGCGACGAACGAACTCAACAATACGACTTTGCTTTTCATGTTTTTTCCTTTCTGTTCAAGTTTGGATCACATTCAGTTCGGATATCCGGTCCAGCTGGGGCTTCCGCTTCCGGGATAGTAGTCCCATACGACCGACTGACTGGTCTTGTTGTAGATCTCCCGCAGGTACAGGGGCCTTACCACAAGGTCGATGAACAGAAGCCGGGCGGAGTTTCCGTGCCAGAACCGGAAATTCCCATGCTGATACGAGGTGGTGCACATGGTCCACATGGCTCTCGAAGGCAGTTTCACGGTGGAGGGTTTGTAGAAGCCATACCCGTTGCCGGTGATCCAGGCGTAGGATTTTCTGTTGTACGCCTGACACAAGTACTGATTGAGGTTGTAGTGTCCCCGGTAGCCGGGACCTTTGACCACATTGGCCGCTGTGGGGCAGTAGAGCGCTTTCGTCTCCATGGTTGCGGAGTTGAAATAGGGCGTGGTGCAGAACTTGGAATCCCTGTTGAAGAAAAACGGCCACTGCGTCCGGTCGGATTCCAGCCCGCTTCCCGGATTGTTGATGTAGGGGTAATAGTTCCCTATGCTCCACTCCTTGTAGTCGGAGGAGTAGGAAATGAGCCACAGCCCGATCTGTTTCTGGGTGTTGGTGCACTGGATGGTGTAGGCCTGCTGCCGGGCCTTGTTCAGCGCGGGCAGCAGCATGCTTGCCAGAATGGCGATGATGGCGATGACGACCAATAGCTCGATGAGGGTGAAGCGGGGTTTTCTTGTTTTCATTTTTTCCTCCGTAGACTCTTTTTGTGAAAAACCGACTCTCTTTCGATCAATTTTGCGTGGGTGCGGTAAACATTGTATTCATCGGGCGGAAAGTCCGGTTTGTCCCCCAGAACCATCCGGACCAGAAGTTTCCCCGTATCCTGAAGGGATTCCCGGAAGGTGGTAAGGGGGGTGACGGCAAGGCGGGCGCTTTCCGTGTCGCCTATCCCGATGACGGAAAACTCTTCGGGGATACGCAGCCCCCGTTTCCATGCCCGATTCAGAGCCCGCACCCCATCGGCGTCCACCGCCGCCACGAAGGCCGTGGGCCGCTGTCCGGCAGGCAGAGTCAGAAGAAAATCCAGCGCCTCGTCGTGGTTTTCGGCACAGACGATCCACCGGGGCTCCGCTTTGAGGCCGCACTCCTTCATTCCTTTCAGGAACCCCTCATGCCGTTCGGACTGAAAAAAAAGAGCATGGGGAGAACAGAGGAGCCCGATCCTTTTGTGCCCGTTTTCCGCAAGATAACGCACCGCCCGGGAGGTCATTTCCACATTGTCCGTGTTGACGGCGGGGAATTTGCGGTGCCCGCGTTCGTAGGCATAAACGAGATCGAGACCGTATTTTTCGGCAAGTTCGGCGGTCTTTTCCCGCACCGCATGGTCCACGCTCACGGAAATCACTTTTCCGATGCGGTTTTCCACAATGGTCTGGAAGGCTTTCGTCAGCTCGCTTTCGGAAAAAATCTTGACGCTGTATTTTCGCACGGCGGTTTCCATCATGATCCCGGATATGATCTGACTTGCCGGGGGAATATTCTGCAACGCATCGAAATTCAGGATGACGGCAATGGTGTTGACCTGCCCGGTACGGACGGCGGAGGCAAGCGTATTGCGGCGGTATCCCATTTTCCGGGCAAGTTCCATGATCCGCTGTCTGGTTTCGGGACGCACTTTGGCCGCGTAGGAATCGTTGCGGAGCACATGGGAGACCACGCAATGGTTCACCCCGCCGCCGCGGCAATATCTTTGATGGTAGGAAGCTTCATTTTCATCGTCTTTCGGTTTATGCACACGTTTGCATAAAATTACAATACAGCGCAAAACGGAAAAGTCAAGTTTCAGAAGAAAAAAAAGAAAGGATTTTTCGATGGAGAAAGTCTCAAGAAGCAAATCTCAAGAGGGAGAGCGCAGAACGAAAAAAAACACGGCGGATGTTCCAGCCGGAACCGGGGAGTACGGAGTGGAACGGAGAAAACGGACAGGAACGAGTGTGCGGCGGAAAATACGCACAACAAAACACACCGTTTCCGTTTTCTCCGATCTCACCCGTTCCGCCGGCAAACGCTTACTTGGCGAACTTTACCACGCACCAGGAAAGGAAGTCGGGCAAAAGGAACTCTTTCCCGCCGGAAAGGGTTTTCCATTCTCCCGTTTCGAAGTCCGCGAAAAGACACGTTCCCGCCCCGGAGGAAGCTTCGACTTTCACGCCGGAACAGGGCTTGGCCGTGTAGTTGATGAAGTGGATGATGAACTCCTTTTCCGTCTGATTGACCCTTATGATCACGCTTTCCGGAGCGGATACGGCAAAGGGCAGGGGGGAAAGATGGTCGAGTATGACTTCCGGATTGTCCGGCAGAAGCACTTCGAAACGCCAGTCGGGATTCAGCACATGCCCTTTCAGAAGGTCGGTCCGGGTGACTCCTTTCCTCTTTTCCAGCGGGTTTTCCTCATACTGCCGGTTCTCGATATTGCAGTCCCCCGCCATTTCGTCGGCAATGACGTTTCCGCCCCGTTCGATGAAGTTCTGCAGGCTTTCCAGATCCTTTGTGCTGAGACACTTTGCCCCGAAAAGCAGAAGGTCCTTGCAGGAGGCGGGAACGGTGAAGCCGTCCCCCTTTCCCACGATGAGCCGGAAGGGGATATGCTTGCGTAAAAGCACCTCTTCGGCGGAAAGAAGGGCGTGGAAGGAATCCACGGAAAGGTGCTGGGAGACGGTGGAGTAGAACAGGGCCACGGGGGCAAAGTTTTCCGCATAGAACTCCTTGTCGAACTTGGAGGAGACCTTCCGGAACTGTTCCAGGGAGCGCACTCTTTCCGGATAGAGTTTCCAGCGGGGCACGCCGTTGCGTTCCGGGGTCATGATGATGCGGTCGGAGGTCACGCTCTGGAAGACCTTCGCATCCATGATGCTGGAAGCATAGACCTCCGGACGGGTGGTCTCCGGTTCGGCGCCGCCGTCGGTGTTCACGAAAAGATCCTTGCCCAGAGCCTCCCCCATCATGGTGCAGCGGACGCGGCTGATGACCGCGCCGTTGTCCAGCATCATGGGTTCGTTGCCGTTCTGGTCCATGACGTAGTCGAAGCAGTCCGCAAGGAGCGTATAGTCCTGCCCCCAGTGACGGAAGGCGGAAATGCGCCGGATGGCGGGCACGTTGGCCGTGAAAAGAAGGTGGGGAGCAAGTTTTTTTACATGCTTCTGCAGTCTCTTGAAGGCGTCGTAATGGAGTTTTGCCTGGAAGTTTTTCCACGCGATGAGGACGGGATCCTCCCACTCCGGCGCCTGACAGGCCTCTTCCGTGGGGGGCTCCACGAAGTCGAAGCCGGGCAGTCCGAACTCCTGTGCATTGCAGTTTGCCTTGAGGTACTCCCGGAATTTCGCCTTGCACCGGGGGCAGTAGCAGGGGGAGCCCAGGCAGTTGTCCAGCAGAAATCCGTCGAAATCGCCCTGTTCGATACCGATGGAGAGGATCTTTTCCAGATACTGGAGGTACTTTTCCTGCGTGAGGCAGGGCATCCAGCGGTAGTAGAAGGAATCGTCGTCGATGTAGGGAATGGGGGTGCCGTCCGGGCGTTTGGCCGCCCAGTCCTCCACGTCGTCGATCTCATATTTCATATGTTCGAAGTAGAGGGAGCCGAACTGAACGTAGGCAAGGGTCCGGATCCCGTATTTGCGGCAGTATCCGACAAATTTCTGCACCCGGGGAAAGTCCTCCTTTTCGAACTCCCAGCCCATTCCCTTGTAGAAGCGGCTCAAAAGGTAATTCAGCCCCAGAGAGGCCATCTTCTTCACGTTCTCTTCTCCGTCGAAATCCGTGTGCCACTTCTGCGCCCAAAGGGCTCCGCCCTTGAGCCCCGCCGTCCAGAGCCTGCGGCCCCGCAGGAACATGGACATGGGTTCGTGGCTTCCGTAGGTCCAGATGGCGTTTCTTAAGTCTTCCTTCATGACAATGCCTTTCTTCTTGTGGGATTTTGTTTACTAAAGCGTTTTAGCGAAGAACAATATAGCATCTTTTCGGGGAAAGTCAAGGAAAAAAACGTGTTCCGGAAGCTTTTTCCGGTCCTCCTTTCCGCCGGAAGCGGATTTCCCGGCAGTGCTTCGGGGAAAAGTGCCGGTCCGTTTTCCGGAACAAGGGCTCGAACTTCTTCGTTCAGTAGAAGAAGGGGGGATGCTCCAGCGTGTCCAGCTTCCACTCTTCCGGGGAGTAGAAAACCTTCTTGAGATAGAGTCCCTTTGCCGGGGCCACCTCCCGCACCTTGGCGCAGGCGGGATCCTGCAATGCATCGGCAAAATCCTGCGCCGTGATCTTGCCCACATAGACTTCGTGCAGGCCTCCCACCAGTCTGCGCACCATCTTGTGCAGATAGCCGTTCCCGGCGAAATAGAAGCAGATCATGGGGGAAAAATCGTAAAATTCCGCACGGAAGACGGTCCTTCTGCTGTCCGGAGCGGGCCGGCCGGAAAAGGCCCGGAAATCGTGGGTGCCCTCCACGCTTTTCAAGGCGCTTTTCACCGCCTCCAGATCCCCTTCCTCCAGCCAGCACCAGCAGCCGTCCGGCAGGAAAAGGGAGTAGTTGTGAAGCTTCACCGTATAGACGTAGGACTTCCCCTTTGCTTCGGCGTGGGCGTTGAAGGAAGCCATTTCCCGCACCTCCCTTACGAGGATGTCCCGGGGAACCCGCTTGTCGAGGCAGTTTTTGAGTTCTTCTTCCGGGATTCTCGTAACGGTATGGAAGGAGGCGGTCATGCCCAGAGCGTGGACTCCCGTATCCGTCCTGCCGCACCCGGTAAGCACCAGATCCTTTTCCCTGAACACGTTCCGCAGGATCTCCTCCATGGTCTCCTGCACGGTGTTTCCGCACTTCTGCCTCTGCCAGCCGAAATAGTTTGTCCCGTTGAAGGAGAGCACGATTCTGTAGCAGTGTCTTTCTTTTTCCGCAGGGGCTTCGGAAGAAGGCAGGGAGGATTTTTCCCCCTCTTTTCCGGAGGAATTTTCCGTAGCGGAGTTGAAATGTGGCGGAGATATGCTATTGTAGTACATGAAGCACCTGCGTGACGGGTATTTTTCCTGTTCCTGCGGGATAATATAGCGCTTCGATCGCCTTTTATCAAACCCTTCCGGACTTTTTCCGGGGGGCCGGATCGGAAAAAACGGGATGACGCGATGAAAAAAGACCGTATTGCCGGGAGAGTGCCGGAACTTCTGCTGCTCCTCTTGAGCGTGCTTCTCCTTCTTCATATCCCCCTCCGCGGGGAGGAAACCTTGGACTCCCTGCCGGTGAAAGTGGTTCTTTTCCCCTTCCGGGAGGCGGTTCTTTCCACGCAGATCGAGGGAACGATCGTCTCTCAGGAGTTCCGGCAGGGGGAACGGTTCAAGAAAGGGGACGTGCTGGTCAGGCTGGACGAAAGAAAGTACAAGGACGAACTCCAGAAGGCGGAAGCTGCCGTAAAGGAGGCGGAGCTGAATATCAAGTTCACCGAGCAGAAGGCCAAAGACAATCAGAGACTTTTTTCCGACGGTCTGCAAAGCGATATCGAGGTGAAAAGATCCCTTTTCGAGGCGGATCTTGCCAAAGTGCGGCTCAATGCGGTGCTGGCCATGCTCAATGACGCAAGGCGCAATCTTGCAGCCTGCACGCTGAAGGCCCCCTTCGACGGCACCGTGGAAGTGCTTCTGGCGAAAAACTTCGAAACGGTTCGGAACTCCCAGCCCATTCTGGGGATCATCGACGATACGAGGCTTCTGGCGGTAATGAATCTTTCCACCAGCAAGCTGGCGACGACCTCCCGGGGGGATCCGGTCACCGTCCGGATCAACGAGACCGGCAAAGAGGTCAGGGGGACTGTCTTCGAAATTGCGGGAAAAGCGGATCACCGCAGCGAAACCTTCGAGATAAGGGCCCTTCTGGACAATGGGGAAAACAAAATGAAAGCGGGAATGTCCGGCATTCTCGTAAAGATCGGGAAGTAGGCCATGGCAATTCCGCTGCAGCAGGAAAACGAGGAACTCAAGCAGAGACTGCGCACGTTCGGCGTCATCATGCACCTTGTCCGGGACTCCTTCGGCAAGAAGGACATCGTTTCTCTCGGCGTGCACATCGTCAACAACTCCCGGATCCTTCTCCAGTTCGACCGGTCCGTCCTTCTGGAAATGCGTCATGACCGCGCCTCCGTGGTTGCCGAGTACGCCGTTTCCGCCGTGAACGCCCATACCGAATACGCTTCCGATATGAGGAAGTTTGCAGAGCAGATCGTGAAACTTCTTCCGGAAGACTCCTCCTGCACCGTGGTGGAAAAGGGCGGCGAACTGTACAAACGCCTTGAGGAAAAGATTCCCCGCGTCATGGAGAACCTTTTTGCGGAAATGCGCGTTCTGGCGGTCGTTCCTCTGCGTTCTCCCCGGAATCCGGTTTCCGTCAAGGAGCCCTTCCTCTGGGTCATGGAGTACAAAGGGGAGCTGCCCAAACACGTCAATGCCACCCTTTCCCTGATTTCCGGAGAGTTCGGCAACGCCTTGTGGAGCCATCTTCCTTCCAGTTTTTCCTCGAATTTGACAAGATACCTCAAGAGGATCACGGTGGGCAAAGTGCTGCTTTTCCTGCTGATCGCGTTTCTTGTCGCCCTTTTCACCGTGAACGTGGAACATACCGTTTCCGCCGAGTTCGTGGTTCGTTCCCGGACGGTGCACGCCTCCTACGCATGGTTCGACTGCGTGGTGAAAAAGTGCTTCTTCAACGACGGCGACCGCATCCGGAAAGGGGAAAAGATTCTGGAGTACGATACGGAGCGCATGAAGTTCCTCCTTGCCTCCTCCATTGCCCAGAAGCGGGAGGCGGAAGCCCAGTACGAAACGGAATCCAAGGACGCCTTCACCAACCGGGAGAAACTGGGCAAGCTCAAGGTGCTCAAATACAAGCGCCAGCAGGCGGACATCGCCATAGAAGAGGCGAAATGGTATCTGGAAAACAGCGTGGTGAAAGCCCCCGCGGACGGGATTCTCGCCCTTGCCGGGGGAAGCGCCGACGCCCTTTCCGGCAGGGCGCTGCATCTGGGGGAAAAGCAGTTCGATCTTCTTTCCGAAAAGGATATGATTGCGGAGATCATGGTGAACGAAAGAGACGCTTCCATCCTCTCCGGCACGCCCAAAATCGTTCTTTTCCTGCATACGCGGCCGGAGGAGCCCATTCAGGTGGAGATCCTCTCCTCCCGTTTCTATCCGGAGCTCACGGAAAGCAACATCTACAGCTATCACGTGAAGGCGAAAATGCTCACCGACGTCTCCCGTCTCCGGTACGGGATGCGGGGGATCGCCCGGATCCGGGGCGAAAAGGTCAAGCTGGGCTACTACCTCTTCCGGGGCGCCGTCCTCTGGTGGCGGGGCATCTGAAGGAAAAGTCATGGAAAAGGAGATCCGGGAAATTGCGGGGACCCCGCCTGCGGGGGAGAAAAAGAACCCTTCCGCCGGAAAGTGGATCGTGGGGACCATCCGCAGCGATTTGCAGTTCATTCCTCCGGGCAGGCACGGAGACTCCCCCATGCTGTACGATCCTCTTTCGGAAGCCTACTACAAGCTTTCCGCCCGCACCTGCGACATCATGCGCCTTATGGACAGGCCCTATGAGGCATCCGAATTTCTCCGGAGATGCGGGAGTGCGGGCATTCCGCTGGAAAACGAGGAGCTTCTGGAGATCGTCTCCTTCATGGACCAGAACTCCCTTTTCGTTCCGGAGTACGGCAGGGCGGACCGGAAGGCGGCGGCGTACCGAACGATGATGGAGCAGAGCAGGCTCATGCGCTTTGCCTCCATGTATCTCTTTTTCCGTCTGCCGCCCATCTATCCCGACGGGTTTTTCACTGCCGCGCTCCCCTGGGCGAAGGTCATCTTCAACCGCTATACGGTCATTCTGTTTTCTCTTGCGGCGCTTCTGGGGTATATTCTTCTGGCAAGGCAGTGGAACGAAGCGTATGCGGCCTTCCTGAACTCCCTTTCCTGGACCGGGCTCGTCAACTATTTCTGGGCTTTGCTCATCACCAAGAGCGTCCACGAGCTTTCCCACGGATTCACGGCCAAATCCTTCGGGGCGCGGGTCCGGGCCATGGGGATAAGTTTCATCGTCTTTTATCCCCGGCTTTTCGTGGACCTTACGGATACCTGGAGACTCCCCCGGGAAGAGAGACTGCTTTGCGACAGCGCGGGGATCATCAGCGAACTTCTTTTCGGCGGGATCGCAGCGGCGATCTGGGTATACGCCCCCCCCGGGCCGCTGAAATCCACCACCTTCTATCTTTTTACCGTCAGCACGCTGGGAACGATCCTTGTCAACGGAAATCCCTTCATCCGGTACGACGGCTACTACATCCTCACGGACATCCTGAATATCGAAAACCTCATGGGGCGCTCTTCGGAATACCTGAAAGGCTTCAACAGGAAACTCTTTCTGGGCGTGGGGGACTGGCCGGACGCGGGGGACTGTTCCGGATTCGCCCTCTACCTTTTCGGCGTTTCCGCCTTCATCTACCGGATCTTCCTCTATACCTCCATCATCCTTCTGGTCTATTTCCAGTTCACCTTCGCCAAGCCCCTTGCCATTTTCCTCATGTTCATGGAGGCCTATACCATGGTCATTCTGCCTGTCTGGCGGGAGATCCGGGTGCTGGCCCTTCTGCGCAAAAAAGTCTCTTTGGGGAAGGCGCTTCTTTCTCTCATCGCCCTTGCCTGCGTGCTTCTTCTCTTCTTCATTCCCATGCCCTGGCCGCTGAATCTTCCCTGCGAGATCATTCCCGAGGAAAAGACTCTGGTGGTCATGGAGGAGGGCGCTTTCGCCACCCGGCATCTGGAGGAGGATCCCCGGAAGGTGAAAAAGGGAGAGGAACTTCTTTCCTGCGCAAGCCCCCTTCTGGATTTTTCTCTCAAGCGAAGCGAGATCGCCGTGAAACGGGACGCCGAGGAGCTGGATCTTGCCAGATCCGATACCGCCGGCATGGGATCAAGCTTCATCGTCTTCGAACGCCTCAAGGCCAACCGCATTTATCTGCAGGAGCTTTTCCGCAGGAAGACGAGGCTGAGCGTCTATGCCCCGTCCGCCGGGATCTTCTTCCCGGTCATCAAGGAGGTGGTCCCCGGCCGGTGGCTTGCCAAAGGGACTCTTCTGGGGCTGATCCTTTCCCCGAACCGCAAGGTGATCGCCTATGCAAGGGACAACGAGGTCAATAAACTTGTCCCCGGGGATCCGGTGGTCCTCCGGCTTCGGGACAGTCTGGAAGAGTATCGGGGTAAAGTGGAAAGCATCAACCCCGTGGCGGTGAAATTCCGTGAATCCACCCTTGTGCAGCAGACGGGGGGCTTCATCCCCTGCTTCCCGGATCCGAAAACGAGGGAGTTCACCCCCGTGAACGTGCTCTATGCCGTAAACATCGTCATGGACAAGCCCATGACCTGCCCCTTCGGGCGCACCGGCACGGCAAAGGTGGAGAAAAAATATGTCCTTGCCGTGGAGATCGGCAGGGCGGTCCTGCACGTGTTCTTCCGGGAGTTTTCCTTCTGAAAAGGCGCGTTATTTTCCCGGGAAGGGCATTTTCAGAACTTTTCCGCCCCGGGGGGCGGAGCGGAAAAGTGTTCCCTCTTCCAGATCCAGAAGCACGCCGTTGACGAAGACTTTTTTCACCCCTTCCGCAAGGGCGTGGGGGTTGGAAAAATCCGCTTTGGAATCGTATTTTTCCGGATCGAAGAGGACGAGATCGGCAAAATACCCGCTTCGGACGAGGCCCCGTTTTTCCAGAGAAAAGATCCTTGCGGGAAGGGCGGAAAGTTTCGCGACGGCTTCCTCCAGAGAAAATCCCGCCCCGCGGAGCATACGGAAAAATACGGGAAAGGAACCGAATCCCCGGGGATGGCTTCTTCCCAGAGAATCGTCCGGCGGACGGGCGGTTTCGTCGCTTCCGCAGCAGACGAAATCCTTTTGCAGGATCTTTTGGAGATTTTCTCCGCTCATCCCCTGAAAAGCCCCCATGGCGTTGGGCGCATCCTCCGCAAGGATCTCCAGAACGGTCTTCCCCGGCGTGGACGCTTTTTTTTGCGCAATATAAGCTATGCTTTGCCCCCGGAAGGGCTTCATTTCCGCAAGTGCCGTATCCGCAAGAAGCACCTTTTCCCAGTCCCGGGAGGAGTCATCCAGCAACCGGGCAAGGCGGTTTCTTTCCTCTTTGTCGCGGGAAAGTTTTTCCCGGATGGCGGAGTCGGTCAGGGTGTCGTACTCTCCCGGAAGGACAAGGGAGAGGGAGGACGCGGAAGTTGTATAGGGATAACGGTCGGCGGAAACGCTCAACCCCTTTGCCCGGGCTTCTTCCATTTCCGCAAAGACGCAGGAAAGCTTTTTCCAGTTCTCCTTTCCCGCGGTCTTCAGGTGACTGATGTGCAGTTTCCCGCTCCCGTGGGAAGCAAGGAAAATTGCCTCCTGAAGCGCCTCCACAAGGAATTTTCCCTCGCTGCGCAGATGGGTGGCATAGATCCTGCCGGATCTTTTCAGGACCCCCATGAGAAAGAGCAGTTCCTCTTTGGCGGAGGTTTTTCCCGGCATGTACAGAAGTCCCGTGGAAAATCCCCCCGCTCCCTGGGCAAGAGTCTCTTCCAGAAGCATTCCCATGCGGGAGAGGGCCTCTTTCCCGGTCCTTTTCTTTCCGTCGTACCCGCACACGCAGGCCTTGAGGGTATTGTGCCCGCAAAGGGAAAGCACGTTTACGGCAGGGCCTCTTTTCTGGAGAAGAGCCGCATATTGGGCAAAATCCTTCCAGAGGATCTTTTCCTCGTACTTGGCGTACAGGGTGTTCAGATGTTCCCGGACCTCTTCCGTTGCGACAGGGAAGGGGGAGAGCCCGCAGTTGCCGGCGACAAGGGTGGTCACTCCCTGAAAAACGCTGCTGTACGCTTCCGGAGACGCGAAAAGGGAGATATCCGAGTGGGTGTGGGCGTCGATGAAGCCGGGGGCCAGAACAAGCCCCTTGCCGTCGATTTTCCGGCAGCAGGGGAAGACATGCTTCCCTTTTTCTCCCGCAAAGAGGATCTTTTCTCCGGAAAGGAGCACCTCTCCGGGAAAGGCCTTCCGGGTTGTGCCGTCCGCAAGAAGCACATTGTACAAAAGAAGATCTTTTTCCGCCTGCTCCATTACGGGATCTCCGGGAGACGGGGAAGGGGAGGCGGCCCATCGTCCGTATTCGCGCTCTCCTTTTTCCCCTCTTTTTCCGGGTGCTTCCGGTTCGGGGAGGAGGAGTTGGAAAAAAGTTCCTCCGTTTTCCGGTTCACGTTTTCCCGGACGAGCTTTCCCGTCTCCTCCTGGAGTTTCTTCATCGCCTTCTCCCCGGTCTCTCTGACCCATTCCTCCGATTTTTCTCCGCCCTCTTTTTTGGCGGTTTCGAAGATCAGCGAAAAGTGCTCCTGCGCCTTGGCGAAGGAGTAGAGGATTCTTGCCTGAAGGGAATCGAAGAAGGCGTCAAGCTGACTTCCCGTCCGGGAAAATTCCGTTCTTTTTTCCCGCAGGTCGATGGAGGGGAGGTTTTCCTGCGCGCAAAGCAGTCCGGGAAACGGGGAAAACAGGATCAAAAGCACACAAAGAGGCGCTGCGGGAAAGCGCTTTTTCCCGATTTCTGAAACGTTTCTTTCCCGAAAACGGTTCATTCTTCCGCTTCGCCTTCCGGTTTTGCCCTTGCGGCACGGATCCTTTTCAGGTGGGGCGCGATCCTCTCTTCCAAATCCTTGAGAAGGTCCGTGGGCATATGAATCCCCGTGTACCGGAAGAGCAGTCCGCCCCAGGGGGAACGGGGATCGAGGATCACCACAGAGGGAAAGTACTGCACGCTGAAGCGGGCCCGGAGCGTCTCGTTCTGTCTCCGGTGGGAATAGGAGAGTTTGTATTTGTCTTTGGGAAGATCGATGTGCACGAGGACGTAATCCTCACTCGCCTGCTTCAGAAACTGTCTGCCGTACTTGTACAGCGCAATGACCTTTCTGCTCTGTCCGGAAGGCTGGTCCGAAATGGTGAAAAGCACCAGAAGAAGTTTGTTTGCGGAAAGCGCTTCCTTCCTTGCGGCGCGGAAATTGTTCCGGAAGGAGGCAATATTCTGTTCCGGTTTTCCCGCCGCCTGCGGCGCTTTTTCCTTTTCGCGGCTCTCCTCCGCTCCGGCAAGGGAAAGGAGCAAACAAAGGAAAAATGCCGCAAAAAAGTGTGTGTTTCTCCTCATTGCGTGTCCCTTTCCAAGTCTTGCTTCTTCCAGGAAGAATAGGGATGGCGGGCAAGGGAAGAGTTGCTGTATCTGTGATCGGTCGTCACCTCCCGTCCCAGCCACGCCGGACGGGGGAAGGCGGTCTCCTCGGAGGGCAGTTCGATCTCCGCAATGCACAGGGGGGCGTTCTCCCCCTGGAATTCGTCGATCTCCCACCGGAAGGGAGGTTTTTCCACGATGAATCTGGTTTTTTCCACGCAGTTCCCGCAGAACTCTTCCAGCATGGCGCAGGCATCCTCCTGCGGGATGGGATACTCGAACTCGCTTTTGGCAAAGCTGCCGGAAGCACAGGAGCCCTTCAGCGTAAGGAAGGCTTTTTCATCCGTTACGCGGATGCGCACGACGATGTGCTTTTCCCCGGGAACGACGGGTATATACGCCTGCCGGAAGCAGTGAAAGGAGGTTGTCTCCTTTTTCCAGGAGTCGTCCTTGAGGAGAAATCTTCTTTCAATTTCCTTTGCCATGGAAGACTCCCTGTTTTCCGCTCAGACGAGGGAATATTTTCCGGCAAGCTTCCGCAGTGCGGCCAGCTGTTTTGCGGAAAGCTCCTTGCCCGCCTTGTGCTGTTTGAGGAGAGACTCGTAAAAGGCCTTGTCGTCATAGATCATCCGCCCGATCTTCCGGGGTTCCGCCCACTCTTTCACGCTTTCGAATCTGCTGAAGAGCGTGGCAAGATCCGGACCGGCGGGGAGGTCGCTTTTCTCCTGCTCGGAGGGAATATTCAGGATCTTTCCCACCGCGGCGAAGTCGTTTGCTTCCAACTGGCCCTTGTATTTTGCGGCAAGCCGGGTGAGAACCGCCAGCTGTTTGGGGGAGAACATCTTCCCCTGGGCGTTCTGCTGCTTGAGGGAGGTATAGAACTTCTTCTCGTCGAAGGCTCCCCGTCTTTCCGAAGAATCCCATTTGATGCGGTCCATGATCCGGAACAGCTCCTGGAACTTGCCCACTTCCGCCTGAACTCCGGCATCTTCCAGATGTTTTTTCGCTTCCGCAGCCTTTTCGGAACGCTCCCGGGACTGGGCCCTTGCGGCGTCCAGCTCTTCCGAAAACGCCTTTTCCGCCGCTTCCGCGGCAAGTCCGGCAAGCTGATCCTCGTACTTCACGGCAAGCCTCAGAAGGGCTTCCCACTGCTTGGCGGTGACGGTTTTTCCGCTTTCGAAAGCCTTCAGGACGGAGGAGAAGAACCGTTTGTCGTCATAGGTGCGGTTTCCGCTTTTTTCCGCCTTCTGCCACTGGGTGATCTGAGAAAGCAGATGAATGAGAGCCGCCGCCTTCTCCCCTTCCGGCGCGCCCTCGGTCTTGGCGGCGCTGAGCCATTTGAGGAACTTGTCGTAGAACTCCCGCATCATCCTGGTCCAGACGACTTTTCCTTCCTCCACGCTGTCCAGCTGATTTTCCATGTCCGCGGTGAATCCCACCTGGAAGAGTTCCGGAAGTTTGGAAACCAGATAGTCGTTGATCTTGAATCCCAGTTCCGAAGGCACCAGCTTGCCTTTTTCCTTGTTCACGTATTTGCGCACCTGGATGGTGTTGACGATGGTGGCGTAGGTGGAGGGGCGCCCGATCCCGTTGGATTCCAGCTCCTTGATGAGGGTGGCTTCGGAAAAACGGGGGGCGGGTTCGGTGAACTTCTGTTCCCCGGTGCTGTCCGCAAGGAGACAGTTCATGCCGTTTCTCAGCTTTTTGAGCACTTCCGCGTCCTTGGCATCGTCCTCTTCCTCGTCGACAGCGCCCTCCTCCTGAATGTTGTACGCCCGGAGGAATCCGGCAAAGGTGGTGACCGTGGCGGTGCTGCGGAAGGTGTAGAGACGGGAATCCAGAGGAGAAACGCTCTGGGTGTCCACGGTGGTGCGCAGCTGTTCGCAGGGGGCCATCTGGCTTGCGGCGAACCGTCTCCAGATGAGCGTATAGAGTTTGAGCTGCTGGGTATCCAGCACCCCTTTGAGCTTTTCCGGCGTAAGGGTGATGTCCGTGGGGCGGATCGCTTCATGGGCACCCTGGGCGGAGGCCTTGGAACGGTACACGTTGGGCTTTGCCGGGACGTATTCGGGTCCGTAATTTTCCGCAATATACCTTCTTGCGGCCTGCTGGGCCTCTTCCGCCACGGTGACGGCGTCGGTACGCATATAGGTGATAAGTCCTCTCGTGGTCCCGTTGCCGATATCCAGACCTTCATAAAGCTGCTGGGCGATTCTCATGGTGCTGTTGGCGGAAAATCCCAGAGAGGAACTTGCCGCCTGCTGGAGCGTGCTGGTGATGAAGGGCGGCTGGGCGAACCGTTTCCGGGGCACGACTTCCATATTGGCGGTCTGCCAGAGCGTCGCGGCTCGGATGGCGGCAAGGAGTTTGTCCGCCTCCTCCCGGCTTCCCGCTTCCAGTTTCTCTCCGCCCACCTTGAAGAGACGCGCCGTATAGGTTTCCCCGGTCTCCTGCGTGCGGAATTTGGCGAAGAAGTTCCAGTATTCCTTGGGCACGAAGGAGAGGATCTCCCGCTCCCTTTCGCAGACCAGACGCAGTGCCACGCTCTGCACGCGGCCCGCGCTCACGCCCTTTTCGATCCTTCCCCACAGCAGGGGGCTGACCATATAACCCACGATCCGGTCCAGGACCCGTCTGGCCTGCTGGGCGTCCACTCTGTTGAGGTCGATGTCCGTGGGATTTTCGAAGGCTTTCCGTATGGCGCTTGCGGTGATTTCATGGAAGGTCACGCGCTTGAAGGTGGCGTTCTTGTTGTCCTTGGAAAGCATGTCCTTGAGGTGCCACGCAATGGCTTCCCCTTCCCGGTCAGGGTCGGGGGCCAGATAGATCTCGGACGCGCCCTTTGCGGCGTTCTTGAGATCACTGAGATTCTTGCTCCGCTCCCGGTTTTCCTCGTACTGCGGAGCGAAATCGTGTTCGATATCCACGCCCAGGGACCGCTGAGGGAGGTCCCGCACATGGCCCATGGAGGCCTTGATGGTATATCCGTTTCCAAGGATCTTGCCGATGGTCTTCGCTTTTGCGGGAGACTCCACGATCACAAGTTTGTTTTTCATTTTCCTGCCTGCCTGTTCTCGATATTTCAACGCCGTTCCACCGGGACAACCGTCTTTCTTTCTGTCCGGAAGTCCCGTTTTTCCTTTCCAATTTATTCCTTTTTCCGGAAAATGCAAGTCCGGAATCTTCCGGAAACACTCCGGAAATGAGCTATCTATTTCCAATAGATACTTTTTCTCAAAAAACGCCCCTCACTTCTTCCGCTGGATCCCCTTGGCGGATTTCTTTTTGGGAACCGCCTTGCTTTTCACCGGAACGCTCCTGAAGGAGGTTTTCTTTTTCACGTTGCTCTGCAGCACGATCCTGTCCTCGGGGATCCTGGGATCCTTTGCGCGGATGAAGCCCCACTGCAGGAGGGAGCGCATGCTGGAATCCCGTTCCCTCGAAGTGGGGAACCCCGTGACCACCGCAAGGAACTCCTGACCGTCCCTTTCGCAGGCCACCGCCACGCAGAATCCGGCCTTGCGGGTATATCCGGTCTTGATCCCCTTCACACCGTTCACTCCGTATGTTCCTCCGGGGAGGAGGTGGTTGTGGTTCCACATGTCCATATACCCTTTTTCCCCCTTTGTGCGGAATCCGGCATGACGTATGGCCACCAGTTCCCGGAAGAGGGGATTGGTCATGGCGTATTCGGAAAGTTTCAGCAGATCTTCCGGAGTGCTGGTGTTGTCGGGAACTCCTTTCGTGCCGGGAAGTCCGTGGGGATTGTAGAATTTCGTGTCGGCCATGTTCAGCGCCTTTGCCGTACTGTTCATCCTTGCCACGAAGTTTGCGCTGTCTCCGTTGCCCAGATACTGGGCCAGCAGAAGGGCCGCATCGTTGGCGCTGCGGACCACGGCGGCTTCCAGAAGGCTCCGGAGGGTAAACGCTTCCCCTCTGCGCATCCAGACCACGCCTTCCTTCAGACTCATGGCCTCATTGGTGGCTCCGATCCGGGAACGCAGAAGCACTCTCCCGCTTTCCACATCCTCGCAGGCAAGAAACACGGTCATGATCTTGCTCAGGGAGGCTATGGAGACCTTCTGGCGGGGATTTTTCGCCCAGAGGATCCTCCGGGAATTGACATGAAGAAGGATCCCCGTGGCGGCTCCGGAAAGGGCGGGAATGGCGGAGATCTTGCCGTTTACGGCGTACTTCCAGTCGTAGGGACCCCGGTTCAGCACGCTTTTTGCGGCACGGGGCGCAGGCAGTTGTCCGAAGGTTTCGACCTTTTCCTCCGCCGCGGCCGCGGCTTTTGCCGTCTGGGGTGCACTCTTTCCTGCGGGAACGGGTCCCTCATCGGGGAAATTGACCGGGATCTTCCCTTCGGTTCCGGAAGAAGCGCTTTTCTTCTTTTCCCCGGGCACGACGGGCTTGACGTCGTTTTTATCCGCAGCCGGGTATTTCCCCGGAAGGGCAGAAGCATTCTCCCCGGCAACTGCGGAAAGTGCCCCGTCCCGCTTCTCCGGGAGTTTTTCGGGTTTTCCTCCGGAGCATCCCCCGTTGGTGACAAGCAGGATGATCGTAATGTGGATGAGGAGGATCCCTGCGGCAAGGGCAATCAGGTGGGAGAGCTTCATTTTTCCTCACTCGTAGGTTCGATTGTTCATGGATGACCTTTCCGCCTGAAAAAAGCTACTTGCCTTTGCGTTCATCCGCTATGGCCCTGTTGAGCGCGGAAAAGAGGGCGTAAATGGTGGCGATATCGATATTGGTGTGTTCTCCCACGCCGTAGAACAGCTTGTTGTCGCTCTTCCGGCGGATTCCCACGATGGACATGGCTTTTGCGTCCGCATTGTCTCCCAGCGTCTGTTCCCGGTAGTCCTCCAGAATGAACTGGTAGAGTCCGGCATTGTCCCTAATGGCGTGCACCGTGGCGGAAATGGGGCCGTTGCCGCTGCCGCTGGGGGAGTATTCCTTCCCGTCCACAAGGATGTTGAGACTTACCTCCACTTCCGACTCGTCCCTTCCTTCGATGTGTTCGGTACCCTTGTCGCTGCGGGTGAACTTCTTGAGAACGAAGGGCCCCTTCACGTTGACGAAGGTTTCGTTGAAGATCTTGAGAAGCTCGCCTGCGTTGAGTTCGTCGCCCTTGAGGTCCGCATAGGCCTGGGTCGCCGCGCCGATCTCCGGGTGCATCCCCTTGGGGGGATAGATGCCGAAATCGTGTTCCAGAACGTAGGCCACCCCGCCTTTGCCCGACTGGCTGTTGATGCGGATGAGTTTTTCGTATTTGCGTCCCACGGAAGCGGGATCCACATGCAGATAGGGGACTTTCCATTCCACGCCGAAGAGTTTCTGGGCCTCTTCCAGCTTGTCCATCCCTTTCCGGATGGCGTCCTGATGGGAGCCGGAAAAGGCGGTGAAGGCCAGCTGGCCCGCATAGGGATGACGCTCATGCACGTCGATTCCCGTGGCGTTTTCCACCACGGTGACGATATGGGGCAGATCGGAAAAGTCCAGCCCCGTATGGATATTTCTGGATTCCAGATTCATGGCCAGCGTGCAGAGATCCACATTTCCGGTCCGCTCCCCGTGTCCGAAAAGGGTCCCTTCCACTCTTTCCGCGCCTGCCATGAGGGTGAACTCGGAGGAGGCCACGGCGCACCCCTGATCGTTATGGGAGTGGACGCTGATAGTGGTTTCCGCCATGTAGGGGAAACGGTCCACGAAATACTGGATCATATCCGCATAGTGGTGGGGGGGCCTGCGTTCCACGGTCTGGGGAAGATTGACGATGAAGGTCTCCTTGGTGGAAGGTCCCCACGCCTCTTTCACCGCCTTGCAGACATCCAGCACGAAATCCATGTCGCTGTCGGTGAACTCCTCCGGCGAAAACTCATAGGAAACCTGCCGGGAAAGACCGTACTCCTCCAGATATTTTTTCACAAGAAGCGTGCCGTTCACGGCCATTTCCAGCGTCTCTTCCCTTGTCTTGCCGAAAACGATCTTCTGATGCAGGTCGCTTGTGGCCACATAGAGGTGAAGGATGGCCTGCTTCACGCCCACGAGGGATTCCACGGTACGTTTGATGAGCTCCTCCCGGGACTGGGTGAGCACGGAAATGCGCACGTCGGAGGGGATCTGGCCCCCTTCGATAAGGTTCCTCACGAAAAGGAAATCATCCTGGGAAGCGGAGGGGAAGGAGACTTCGATCTCCTTGAACCCGATGGAACAGAGCATCTTGAAATATTCCAGCTTCTTTTCCGGATTCATGGGCATGGGCAGAGCCTGATTGCCGTCCCGGAGATCCACGGAGCACCAGATCGGACTGCGGGCAAGTTCGTTGTCGATCCATTTCCGGTTTACGTTGGGAATACTCGTGATTTCTGGATATTTCTTCATTTTCTCTTTCCGTTTCCGGCAACCTCTTTCCGGACTTTTTCCGTCCTTTCCCGGAAGGAGGTTTCCCTTACTATAAATATGACGAGCTGATTTTTCCTGAACAAGTAATATATTCCCCCCTGCCGAAAAAGTCAAATGAAAAAACGCAATTCCCGGAAAGCGGATCCCCTTTCCGGGCATTTTCGGACAAAAAAGCTTTTTCGGGAGGCAAAATTTCAGGAGACGGAAGTGATCTTCCCGTCGCACAGGGCGTCGAACTCCTCCCGGAGGATGAACATGACGCCGTTATCGAATTTTCCGCCCTTTGCGGCAAAGGCGGCAAGGCGTCTCTGCATATCCGTTTTGTGGGGGACTGCGTCGATGCCTTCGGCGGCGGCCTTTTCCCCGAACACCCGGGAGACGGTCTCCGTTACGAAAGTCCCATTCCCCCGCACATGTCCCAGCGTCTGGAAGGCAAGCACGTTGGATTGGGGCGGCAGGATCCTTTTCAGCTGGGGATCCAGAAGCCAGGAGCTGCAGCGGATCGCCTTGTAATCGATGTCCGGCCGGTATTCGGCAAGGTATTGGCGCATCCTGCGGAATGAGGCGATGCACAGCTCTTTTTTCAATGGCCCGGAAGCGGGAATATGGATGGAAACGATCCTGTCCCCCTCCTTCAGAAGGCGGGTCCAATCTTTCTCTGCCTCTTCTTCCGATGCAAAGACGATCTTTCCTTCCTTCGTCCGGTAGGTATTGAATTTTTCATGATACGTTCCGGCGGTTTCCAGCTGGAGACGACCGAATTTGAGCACGTTGCCCTCCCACAGCGTCCGGCACCACTCTATGATCCGCCACTGGAATCCGGGATACCCGTAATTCTCCATGTGGTAGTCCAGCCAGATGGGCGCGTCCAGCAGGTTTTCCAGCAGGATCTCTTTGGGAATGTTCTTTTTTTCGTAGCAAGTGAAGGCATAGTCGATCATGCCCACAATGATCAGCATCCGGAAGAGATCCGCCTCCTTTTTCTCCGGAAATTTCGCTAAAATTTCCTCATTGGTGAGCGTGTGGTTTTCGCACTTTTCCACCATGGCGTCATAAAAATTTTCCAGACCTTTTTCCCGCAGAGAAGCGCAAAGGAGCGCCAGCGCCTCCACGCAGAATTCCGGCAGCTGGGCGAGCCGGGCGTTTTCCAGAAGTTTTTCGGTATTCATTTCGAAGCCTTTCCCTGTTGAAGGTTTTCTTTTTCCGTTTCCGTGGAAGGCGGGAAGGTTTTCCCGAGGGCAAAAACGCTTCCTTCCTCCGACTCATACACCGCCTTCCAGGAGCATTCCTTCAGATACCGGACGAATTTTTCCCTCCGGGAGAGCACGAAGGCATAATCCGCTCCGGTGAGAGCGTGGAAGGAATCATCCGCGCCGACGCTGCGGATGGAATTCAAAACGAGATTTTCCAGTTTTCTTGCCGTCGCGGGGGAGACGGCGTAGGAGAACGCCGGATCCATCCCCCACAGCTGAGTGTTGCGGCAATTTGCATAGAACATGGCGGGAAAGTCCCCCCAGTCCAGATTGACCACGAGAGCCCCTTCGGGCGTGTGTTTTTCAAGAAATTCGGCAACCTTCCGGGGGACCTTGTGGTTGAAATTGCTCTTGAGCATGAGATGAGCGTCCAGAGCGAGAAAACACAGCGCCGCCGCACCGAGAAGAGCAAAAACTTTTCCCGGAGAGCTCTTCCACGCGAAAAATCCGCTTTTCTCCTCTTCCGAACGGGAAAGAAGCACGCCGAAGGAGGCGACGGCAAAGGGAAGCGCGTACTCGATGGCCCGCAGGACGAAAAACGTGCCCAGCGTGAAGAGAAGAGAAAGGGCGAGAACGGTCTTTTCCTGGGGCGTGAACAGTTCTGTTTTCTCTCTCCTTTCCTTCTCCCGGAGCCGGATGAAGAGATAGAGAGATGTGTAGCAGAGCGCATAGAAGGGCAGGGCGTTGCGGAACCAGGCAAAATTGCCCGGCATCATCTCCATGGGGGGCAGTTTGGACGCAAGGCGCCTCCCGTAGAACAGGGGACTGAGCACGGCGTCCAGACTCTGCACCTTCCAGACGGCGAAAGTGTTGGGGAACTGGGGGTGGAAAACGTATCCGGCAAGAAGCCCGGCAAAAACGACCGCCGGGAAAAGCAGCCCCTTCCGGGAAAGCTCCTTTCTGGCGAAAAAGGCGTAAAACAGCATGGGAAGCAGCAGAAAATGGGGGTTGGAATAGCTCCAGGCGTACAGGAACCCCAGAAGGAAAAAGCCTGCAAGCCGCCCCGGAAATCCCCCCGGCACAGGGGCGGAAAAAAGCGCACAGGCAAGGAAGAGGAACATCATGGAAAAGACATGGGGGCGGAGCATGAGGAATCGGTAGGTGAAGGCGAAGGCGCAGAAGGAGAAGAGAATACTGCAAAGCAGGAGTTTTTTTCCGGAGACCTTGAGAGACTTGAGAAGCAGAAGAAAGGCGAAAAGCGCGCCGGAGCAGAACGCCATGGCCGGGAAGGTGAAGGGGTAAGTCGCCCCGGTCACGGCTTTCTGCAGCAGAAGGATCCCCCGCAGAAGGATATGGTACAAAAGCTCCTTGTCCGCGAAAGTCTCCTTCCACAGCGAGAACGCGAGAAAGGGGAACTTTTTCGCCGCAAACACCTCCGGCCCCCGCAGGGCCATGGCGGCATGATAGAATCCGTCGGTCCCCGGCTCTCCGCCGTGAAGGGAAAAGCATTTGACCCGCAGAAGGCAGAGCAGCACCACGGGAAGCAGAAAAGCAAGCGCAAAGACAAGCGCTTCCCGGAAAGCGTTTTTCCCGTTCCCGGGGAGGGGGGATATATCCTGTTTTTCGTCCGTGCGGAACATGGGTTCTCCTTTTCGGGTGCAGAAGGGTAGAAAAAAAATACCACGCGGAATCTTTTTTTCAAACGGCATTCCGTTTTTTCTCTCATTTTTCTTTGGAAAGGGCCCGGCCCGAAATCCGGCGGAAAAAGAAAAAAACTTGCCGAAAACGTTTTTTCATTTGAAAAACGATCGTTGCGCATTTATAATATATGGATCGTAAACGCACCGCGTTATGTGTCCCGGGAGGGAGGTCCTTCCGCCGGACCGCGGGGAGCCGACAGGAGAAGGAAATGAAAAAATTTTACTGGATTTTTGCCGCTTTTACGCTCATTCTGAACACCGCGTTCTCCGCGGACCGGGGCGAACTGGTCCGGGAGTATGAGGAACTGCTTCTGACGATCACGAGAAACTACAAGGAGGCGCTGAAGGCTCCGGAAAGCCGTTTCGGGCAGGATTACTTTCGGGCCCTGAAGCGCTTTGTCACCATCGGCCTCGAGCTTCAGGAGGAGGCCGCTCCCTGGGGGCGTGATTTCAATTTTGCCTCTCTCAGCAAGGAGGTGGACCATCTCTTCAAGCTTGCGGAAAATTTTCTGCGGTACAACAAGGACGGAAGCCGGACCCATACCCTTCAGGACAGCGACTTCAAGAAGAGCACGACCGGCAGGAGAAACCGCTATCAGAACGAACAGAACGAAAAAATGCGCCTGAAGGGGGTGGACAAATCCTCGAAGAACAGGAAAAGCGTGGAACAGTACAATCCCCATCCCATCCTGAGCATCCTTACCGATGACCTGAATGCTCTGCGCAAATGCGGTTTTCTGGAAGGAAGGACGGGGGTGCCCAGGGAAAGACGGGCTCTTGCGGAGTGCAAGCGTCTGGTGGGATTCTACAGCAAACACTACTACAACTACCTGTTCGGGCGGGACTATCCCTCGTTCCGGAAGGAATTCCAGCGGCGGGGTGCGCTCCTCACCCACTCGGCAGGCCGGGTCATGGAGCTGTACGGGAACCGGAACGGCGCGGAATTGTCCTGCAACATCGCCCAGGAGGTGCGCGTCGTCCTGCGGACCACCGACTTCAACTCGGCGAACACCAGCATCGAGGGGCGTCGCAAAGCGAGTTTGTCTCCCCACAACCTCAAAGAGCTGCAATACTCCCTGGCCAGGATCAATCAGACTCTTGACCAGATCGGCAGGGATTTCGTCCCGGCTCCCGACAAGGCCGCGGCAAGAAGCGTCACCTATCTGGACAAGGAGGAAGGGGAGGATCTGAGTAAACTGAGCGCCGACGAGCTCAGGGAAAAGCTTCTTGCCCTGCGCAAAAAGATCCTTGCCGCCAATACTCTTCTTTCCGGCGTGGACAAGGAGACTTTGCGGAAATTCCGCCTGACTTTGGGCAGGGACGACCTCAAGGAATTCGAAAAAGTCCGCAAGGAGTATATCCAGAACGGGTATGAAGACAGCGCCGCCTCCCGTTACGCCTGCACCCTTTTCGCCTCCCGGCCGATCCGGGGAGCCGACCTCAAGGAACTTCAGCGTCTCTATCAGCGTTCCGTACAGGAAGCCATGCGGGAAGCGGAAAAGAAGATGGGAAGGTAGGCTTGAGGCTTGCATCAAGGGGAACGCAGAGCGAAAAAACACCGGAAGAGTCTCAAGCTCCAAGTCGCAAGTCTCAAGAGAGGGAGAACTGGCAGAAAAAACACTTCTCATGTTTCCAGCCCCTGCTGGGGAATAGGCCGAAACAGGCCCAATAGGCCGGGGCGGCGGGAAAT
>JAGAEF010000273.1 GCA_017613255.1 Lentisphaeria bacterium | reverse complement strand
CCAGATGCAGTTCGACTTCGGCGACATCTGAACGGCAAGACAAAAATCTGACAAAAACGCTTTTTCAAAACGGCTGTCCCTTACGCAGGGATATGCCCGCCAATACCCCGTTTTTGCTTTTTTATGGGATATCTGTGAAAAATAATCGTGATTCGGCGGGAAAGGGGGCCAAATCGTCTGTTCCGGCCGGGCGGAACGGGCGGGATCGAAGATGGAGAAGGGTCGCTTTTCATGAAGCGGACGGGAAAAAAGGCTGCGGGCGGGGATGGTTAGTATCCCGGGGAAGGGAATAAAAGAAACGTTGTTTTGCCAGTCGGCAAGACAGAACCGGGAGGGAGCCCCTACTGGCAGAGGAGGGAGATTTCTTTGCCATCGCGAGGATCAATAGCAATATCCCGGACACTATAGTTTCCGGGAATCCGGAAGCCGTAAAAATCGCCATCCCCGAACTGAACCAGTCTTTTTTCATCCACGCCCAGAATCTCGGCGGCTATTTTTTTACACTCTTCGACGGTCTTCATTTTTTCCTCGCCTCACACACCTCTGCCGATAACTTAACAATCGAAACTTGAATTGTCAATCCGTGAAAAGACTAAAATTCCATTTTTCTTTGTTTTCTCGAGAGTTGAAGGCAGAAAGAGGCTTTTCGTGAACAGGAAGTGAGCAAAGGTTGCGGGCGGGGAGGTTTAATCATTTCCCGCGATAAGGAGCCACAAGCAGCCCGCAAATTTCCTTCAACTCGGACAACGGAAGCCCTCGCTCTTTGTGGTTCTTCAAAACCTGTTCGTTGTATTTTCTTATCCTCTCCGCAATTTCTTCTGAACTGGGTTCATGACTGGGCTTGAAAAACGGTGCGGTGATCCGGTCGTAGTGCATTCGGGAAACGATCCGACCATCATTCAGTCTGACCCAATAATTGGGGTCAAGATCATCTTTTCGCTGTGTCTTTTTCATGGCCTGCTCCCGCTGCTTTCACTTCCCTGACATAAATATGCACAACACCATTTCTATCTTTGTTTAATATACGCCCTGTTTCTGGATTTTCAAATGGCCTGAAGAAAATATGTACGGGAACAAGGTTGCGGACGGGAAGGTTTAATGGAAACTCGGAAAACAATGAAGACTGCGGCCCGTCAAATGAACCGGATGAGAGGCGGTCCGCCAACCATTTTGAAATGATAAGCGTTAAGTTCTTCAAGGGACTTCAAAATATCCGGAGGAGTGGTCGCCCTGACACAAGTTCCATCCTTGGGATTAATGTATTTCTCTTGTTCTTCAGTAAAAATCACCATCATCTTACCACCTCATCAATGAAAGCGGATGTATCGGGACTTAATATACCACCTCTTTCTCGAATTGCAAATTTGAAACTTTCGCCCTTCCTCCTTACTCTTTTGTCTCGTGCCTTTCATCTTTCATCTTTCATCATTCATCATTCATCATTCGTCTCCTTTTCTTTGACGCTCCCCCTTCCTGCAGAGACCAAACGAAAGGAGATCCTCCATGAAAGTAATTTCTTCCCATCCCGACCGGACCCGGAAGGAGAGGAAAAAAGTTTCCTCTTCCGGAGTCCCGGAATGTTTCAACGCCTCCCCCGCCGACACGAAAGACAAAGAATGTCTGCCGGATTTCTGCACAAGGTACGGGAAGAGCAAAAGCTCTCCTGCGGGAAGGATCGTTCCCGCTCCTCTTTCCGGGAAAGGGGAAGATTTTCGGCAGTTCCTCTTTTCCTGGGGACGGGACCGGGGGGAGAAACTTTCCGCGGGGACCATCAAAAACGCTCTGGCGGAAGCGGACAGCGGTTCTCTTTCTTCCCAGGCGGGGCTGTTCCATGCCGTTCTGGAAAAGGAGCCGGTCATCACCGCCCATCTTCAGACCAGAGTGCTTTCCGTGCTTGCCTGCGACTGGAGCGTAGCCGGGCCCGATCCGGAAAAGTGCGCTTCCCTCTCCGCCATTCTGAAAAAAGCGAAGATCCACGATCTTCTCCGGCATCTGCTCGACGCTCTGGCCTTCGGCTGTTCCGGGGCGGTGATCTTGTGGGAGGAGGGCGGAAGGGCCATCCGAGCCTTTCAGGAGATCGCCCAGGAAAACTTTCTTTTCGACGCCGTGGGCAATCCCGCTCTGCGCACGGCCAACGGACAGATCCGTCCCCTTGCGGATTATCATGAATTCCAGTTCGTGCTCCACTCCCACAAGCTCAAGACCGGACCCATGGGAAGCGGCGGACTTTTGCGGCCCCTTCTGTGGCTCTATTTCTTCAAGCATTATGCGCTCCGGGATCAGGCGCGGTATCTGGAAAAGTTCGGGATCCCCTTCCTTGTCGCCAAGATCAGTCAGGAAGATTTCGAGAACGAAGAGGTGAGAAGAGGGATTCTCTCCTCTCTGGGCAGGATCGCTTCCGACGGGTCCGGCGTCATTGCCGGGGACGCCCAGATCCAGACCGTCGAAACCGGGAAAAGCGCCTCCGGAGAATACCGGAGTTTTCTGGAATACATCGACAAACTTTTCGCCCTGCTCATTCTGGGGCAGACCGCCTCCAGCGCCGTTTCCAGCGGGTTCAGCAAGGGGCAGATCCAGGAAAACGTGAGAAGAGACATTCTGGAAGCGGACTGCCGGAACCTCATGGAAACGGTGGACAGCCAGATCCTCCATCCTCTGGAGTTCTATTGCTACGGCACGGAGGGAAAGTACTCCTTCCTTCTGGACTTTTCCTCCCCGGAAAACCTGACGGAAAAGGCGCAGATCGTCAAACTGCTTTCCGAAAGCGGCTGCAGGATCTCTCCCGAATGGATCGCCCAGGCGTTTCATGTCCAGCTGGCTTCCCAGGAGAAATGAATTTGTTTCATCACACGCTCCAACCCTCAACAAGAAAGGTCATCATGAAAGAAAAGACATCGTCTCCCGCGTATTCTTACGCATGGGAACTGCCGTTCCCCCCGCAGGAAACGGCGGAAACTTTATCGGAGGAAAAGAAGATGGATCCCGCATCCCCGGTGAGCGACAGGAACGAAAGGAAACTCCCTGAAGAGATCCTGCTCCTGCGCTTCGGGAACAACGCCTTTACCAAGGGCACGCAGGAGGGGGAATTTCCCTTTGCTCCCGAAGACGCCGACGCGGTCATCAGGGAATTTTCCCGGAGGAAAAAGGATCTGGTCATCGACTTCGAGCACCAGAGCGTCCAGTGCGCCAAGGCCCCCGCCGCGGGCTGGATCAAAAAGCTTGTCCGCACGGAGGAGGGGCTTCTTGCCCTTGTGAAGTACTGGACGAAGGAGGCCGAAGAGCTGATCCTGAACGGGAAGTACCGGTATTTTTCTCCCGCGCTCTACTTTTCCCCCGACGGGACCAAAGTCGTTTCCCTCCATTCCGTAGCCCTCACCAACCATCCCGCGCTTCACGGGATCCCCGCCCTTGCGGCGGACGATCTTGCCGGGGAGGTCCCGCAGGAGGCCCCCGAAGAGCCCCCTGCCGTACCTGCGGAGGAAGCCGCCGCTGCGGAACAGCCCGCCGCGGAGGAGAAAATGGAAGCGGACGGGACGGTTCCCGCCCTTCTTGCCGATCTGCGGAAGAAGGAGGCGCTGTGGGATACTCTTCTGAAGAGACACGCCTGCACTTCCTTTGCCGATGTGGAAAAGCGTCTGGATGAGGCGCGGAGCGTGGTCCTTGCGGACAAGGTCCGGGAGGCGCTGGAAAAAGGAAAGCTCACCGAACACATGCGGAGCTGGGCGGAAGCTCTGGCAGGGACCGCTCCGGAACTTTTCGACGCCTACGTGAGGAGCGTGCCCCGGCTTGTTCCGGACAATGCCTTTACCGAGCAGGCGCTTTTCCCGCCGGCGGAACACGTTTCCGATCCGGAGGAGGAAGAGATCTTTTCCATGCTGGGGCTTTCTCCCGCGGGGAAGAAGTCCGGGAAAAACCTCTGAAACATTTTTCGCCCGGCGTAGGCCGGAAAACATAACAACAAAGGAAAAAGCAGTCCTCCACTGCTGGAAAGGAAAAAAACATGGCAGCACTTACTGCAAACAGAAACACTCAGGAGATCCTCTGTCACTCTCAGAAGTTCCGCAGGATCCGCACCGTCAAATCCGGATGCACCCTCTATGTGGGGGCCATCGCGGCCGTCGACGGCACCACCGGCAAGGCGCAGGGCGCCTCCGACACGGCGGGCCTCATCGTGCTGGGGCGGGCGGAAGGGTTCGCCGCGGACGGAAGGATCATCATCAAGTCCGGCATGTTCAAATACGACAACGGGACCAGCACCGAAGCTCTGGGACAGGCGGACATCAACCACATCGTCTACGTGGTGGACGATCACACCGTGGGCAAGGTGGGCGGAAGTAACGCCATCCCCGCGGGCGTTCTGCGGGAGATCGATTCCGACGGCATGCTCATCGTGGAAGTGGGCAATCTCGCTCTGGTGAATGCGTAAAGAGAAAATTCCAAGATCCGGTTTTTCCCGGAAAAATGAACAGAAAGGATAACTATGGACATCAATCGCAAGACAATGGACGTGCTTTTTCAGGGCTTCAACGCCAGCTTCCTTCAGGGGCTGGAAAGCTGCGGAGACTCCTGGAAGAAATTCTGCGGGATCATCCCCTCCGGGACCGCCTCCAACGTCTATCCCTTCCTGGAGCAGTTTGGCGGCATGAGGGAGTGGATCGGGGAGCGGGTCGTCAAGAATCTCGCCTCCAGAAAACTGGAAGTGGTGAACAGGGATTTCGAGGAGACCGTGGCGGTTCCCGGCAACGACATCGAGGACGATCAGTACGGGATCTACTCCACCCTCATCGCCCAGATGGGCTGTCACGGGGCCAGACTGTGGCATGACCTTGCCGTGGAAGCGCTGACGGGCAACCCCGTGTGGGCGGACGATCTCGTTTTCTTTTCCAGTTCCCGGACCTACGGAGGGAACACGATTGTCAACAACTCCAGTTCCGCGCTCTCTTCGGCCTCTTATGCCGCCGCACGGAAGACCATGATGAGCTATCGCGGCCACGGCGGGAAGAATCTGGGGATCATCCCCAATCTCCTCATCGTGGGTCCCAAGAACGAGGAGACCGCCTTCGGGATCCTCAAGGACCGTCTCCAGCTCCATGCCGTCAGCGAAAGCGGCGTTTCCGGCGTGGCCGCCACGGACAACCCCTGGAACGGCAGCGCGGAACTTCTGGTGCTGCCCGAACTCTCCGGCGCGTACGAGGATCTCTGGTATCTTGCCGCCACCGACGGCGTCCTCAAGCCGGTCTTCGTCCAGCAGCGGAAACTGCCCGTGCTCGTCCGGCTGGATGCGGAAGGGGATGAAAACGTGTTCAGCAGGAAGGAGTACATCTACGGCACCAATGCCCGGGGCGCTTCCTTCCTTGCCTTCCCCCACCTCATCTACCGGGGCGGAGCTTCGGAATAAGGCTCTTCCCGAACTCTCCGGAAGACTTCCTTCCGGGGAGTTTTTTTCTGTTTCCGAACTTTTTCCACAGGAAAGGATTTCTCATGGGAAACTATATTCTTCAGCACGATCTGGAAAACCGCCTCACGTCCGCTGTTCTGGAAAACCTTACGGGAAAGACCGGGAACGAGCTTTCCGGCCTTCTCGACGGGGTCATTGCAAGGGCCGAAGCTTTCGTGAACAACTATGCTTGCGTCCGCTACCGCGTCCCGCTTCCGGAAGACCCCCTCATCACCGAATGGACCTTGCGCATTGCCGAATACGAACTCTACAAACGGGGCCCGGGCGGAAATGTGCCGGAAAAGATCCGGGAGTCCTACAAGGAGTGCATCAATTTCCTCAACGATCTTGCCAAGGGGAAATTCCGCCTTGCCGGCGATCCGCCCAAACCTGCCGGCGCGGGAAACTCCGTCTCCGTGGCTCCCGCCGGGGGAAGAACGCCCCGCTTTTCCGCGGAAGCCATGAAGGATTTTTAAGCGGTCACGCCAAAAAAACGGAGCGGGAAGTTCTTCCCGCCCCGAAATCCCGTCCGGGAACTTTCTATTCTCTTATGACCCGCACATTGTCCAGAAACGCCTCCGCCTTCTGACAGTTGAAGGCAAGAGAGACCGTTTCATCCTTTTCCACCTCGCAGGGCACTTCCACAAGCTGCCAGTTTTCCGTAAGGGCCACCTTCTTGAAATACCGCGTCTTGATGAACTTGTCCGTATTCTTCCGGTACCGGAACAGGGCAACGGAGATTTCCCCTTTCCCCTTTGCCTCGAAGGAGACGGTGAACTTGCTCCCGTCGGGAACAAGATACAGCGACCGGCAGGCAAAGGCGTTTTTCACGCAAAGCACCTCTTTGTGCTCGTCCTTTTCCATGACGATGCCGAACCTGGCATCCTTCTGCGGCAGATTGGCATACCAGTCCACGGGCACTTTTTCCAGCACTTCCAGGGTCTTCGGGTATTTGCGTCTGTTCTTCTCCGTTTTCGTGAACATGCCGTTGACGGGCAGAGAGGAGGCCATGCGCAGCGGCAGGAACTTGGTCACGTCGTGATTGAGCCCGCCGCAGAGGGACCAGGAGGGCTTGATGAGTTTGTCGGTAAAGACGTAACGGTTGACGGAGAAACTGCATTTCCAGTTTGCGCCCCTGTGGAAATCTCCCAGCTTCCATGCCGGGACCTTGATCTCCATGGTGTAGCCGTCCTTCGTTTTGACGCATTTCCATTCCGCGCCGATGTCGTACTTCGCGTTTCCGGGACAGCGGGCCTCGTAACGGTCCCCGAACACGGTGAAGACAAGGTGATAGTATTCGTTGGAAACGCTCTGGGGATGCAGGAAGAGCTCCACGGAGCTTCTTTCCCAGATGGTTTTCCCCTTGTAGAGTTTATCCATCAGGGGCTCCCGCACGTCGATGAGGAAATAGAGATTCTTCTTGTCGGAAAGCAGCCCCACGCTTATGGCGTTTTCCCGGGGGATGGGGGCATGATCCCTGTGGAAAGTCTCCCGGAAATCCGTGACGTAGAAAGCGTTTTTCCAGGCCTTTTCCTCTCCCTTGCCGTCGATGACGATCTCTTCGGATGTCCCGGGAGCATAAACGGCATTTCCCTGCATCTTGCTGTATTCCTCGTTGGGTTTCACCCAGTACCTCTGGAGGAATTTCCGGTCCAGCCCGATGCGGTACAGAAGTTTTTTATCCCCCTGCGCAAGGGTTTCGGCCTTGTCCAGAAGGGCGAAAAGTTTCTCCTTGTTCGCCGGAACGTTGAGGAGAAGGGGGAGTCTTTCGTTGTAGCGGGGATACCCGAAACAGTTTGCTCCTTCCTTCCAGAGTTTCCGCCGCAGGGCGTGATACTCCTTCATGGCCCCTTCATAGGCTTTGCCGTAGTAGTGCTTTTCGATGTCCTCCAGAACCTTGTTTTCGTCCAGCGAGGGATCCCAGAGCATTTTCCCCGTGAGGTAGAGCCACTGCCACAGGGAGGGAAGTTTTTCGTTGGGTTCCGGTCCCTTGCGGGCGCCTCTCCACCGCACGCTGTCTTCGAAGAAGACCTCCTCCTCCCATCCGGTGATGCCCAGCTTGTGGTAGGTCCTTATATCCCTTGCCTGAATGTGCTCCTGAGGGATGTAATTGCATCCCCCGGAACAGAGGAAATACCCGTTGATGGAAATGCGTTTGAACCGGGGAAGATCCGTCTTCAGCCAATCCATGAGTTTCTGATTCAGGAGACAGGGTTCGTCGAAGGCGTGGGCATAGCATCTCCCGTGGGAAAGGAAGATGAAGTGGACCCTTTCGTCGTGACGGAGTTTCGCCGTATAAGGCTGCTGGTAGGTCCCGTAGGCCCAGAGCAGCAGCTGGGCGTCGGGGATCTCTTTGTACACCAGGTCGAAGATCGCCTTGACGGTCTTGTTGTACACGTTGGAAATATTCCGGAAGGTAAAGGTTTTCGTTTCGTTTTCCTTGAGGCACTCCTCGCATTCGCACCAGCCTCTGCCCATATCCGAAAGCCCTCCGCCCTGCACGAAAAGATAGCCCATTTTCTTCTTTTCCCGGATGGTCCGGACGATATATTCGGCGGCAAGGCGGCGCACGTCCGGATTGCTCAGACAGTAGGCCACCGTCTCGTAGCCGGAGGCGGTCCTTTTCCCGTTGATGAGGGCGAAATATTCCGGGTGGGTCTTGTAATACTCTTTCGCGGGGATGGCCTTCTGGAAAAGATTGTGGTAATTTTCCTCCCAGACATCGGCGGTGCGGGGCTCATACAATTCCACTTGTTTCGCGTTCTTGCGGGGCCAGAGCTCCCTGCGGCAGTAGGCGGCCCCCATCTGATAACCGCCCTTCACGCTCCAGATCACCCCCTGTGTCGGGTGGTGCGTCCAGTCCCAGCCGGTGGGGACCAGCAGCCTTCTGCGGAAGGCGGGCTCCCGCACGAAGGACTTGTCGGCTATTTGCAGACTTTTTCCCTTCTTTTCCGGCACATATTCCCCGTCGTCCTCGGCGTTGGCGGGCTTGAGGAAGCGGATCCCCAGCTCCCTTTCCAGAAACTGATAGACGGCGTACAGTTCCGCGGGCTTGCTTTTGCCTGCAAAGAACATCTTGTCCTTTTCCGCGTGGAAGATGTAGGAGTCTTCCGCAACGGTCTTGTCCAGTTTCTCCTTCAGACCGGAAGGAAGTTCCTTGAAATCGGAGGCAAGTCCGACATAGATAAAGTTCTTCCCCTCCTTTGCCCCTTGTTTCAGTTTGATCCCGGAAACCTTCTCCACATACTTGGAGAGCTCCTGCGCGGCAAGGACGGAACTTTGTTTGGGCTTTTCCGGAAGGATGATTGCGGTGTTTTCCGTGATCTCGAAGGCGCACGCGGAGAAAGCGGCGCAGGCGATCAAAATTCCCGGGAGAATTCTTTTTTTCATTTTTTCCTCTTTTTTGGTTTATTTCGTAAAAATTACTCTTTCACGACACGCACATTGTCCAGAAACGCCTCCGCCTTCTGGCAGTTGAAGGCAAGAGTGACGGTTTCGTTCTGCCCGACTTCGCAGGGGACTTCCACCATCTGCCAGTTTTCCGTAAGGGGAACATTCTTGAGATAGAGCGTCTTGATGAATTTGCCCGTCTTTCTCTCATACCGGAACAGGGCAAAGGAGAGCTTGCCCTTGCCTTTCGCCTCGAAGGAGACGAAGAACTTGCTTCCGGAGGGGAGAACGTTCACCGATTTGCAGGCAAAGACGTTCTTCACGAAAAGCACATTTTCGTGATCGTCCTTTTCCGTGACGATGCCGAATTTCGCCTCCTTCAGCGGCAGATTGGCATACCAGCCCGCGGGGACCTTTTCCAGCACCTCCAGATCTTTCCCGTATTTGTGACGGTTTTTCTCCGTCTTGTCGAATCTGCCGTTGACGGGCAGGGAGGAGGCCATGCGCAGGGGCAGGAATTTGGTCACATCGTGATTGAGCCCGCCGCAGAGGGACCAGGAGGACTTGATGAGTTTGTCGGTAAAGACGAAACGGTTGACGGAGAAACTGCATTTCCAGTTGGCGCCCCTGTGGAAATCCCCCAGCTTCCAGGCCGGGACCTTGATCTCCATGGTGTAGCCCTCCTTCGTGTTCACGCACTTCCATTCCGCGCCGACGGCAAAGAGGATATTTCCGGGACAGCGGGCCTCGTAACGGTCTCCCAGGGGGGAGAAGACCAGATGATAGTACTCGTTGGAAACGCTCTGGGGATGGATGAAGAGTTCCACGGAACTTTTTTCCCAGATATCTTTCCCTTTGTAAAGTTTATCCATCATGGACTCCCGCACGCGGATGAGGAAATAGAGGTTCTTTTTGTCGGAAAGAAGCCCCACGCTTACGGCGTTTTCCCTGGGCACGGAAAGGGAGCCCCGATGGGGAGTCGTCCGGAAATCCGTGACGTAGAAGGCGTTTTTCCAGGCCTTTTCCTCTCCCTTGCCGTCGATGACGATCTCTTCCGTTGCCGCAGGCGCGTAAATGGCGTTCCCCTGAAGTTTCCGGTACTCTTCATTGGGCTTCACCCAGTACCGCTGGAGGAATTTCCGGTCAAGTCCGATGCGGTACAAAAGTTTTTTGTCCCCCTGCGCGAGGGTTTCGGCCTTGTCCAGAAGGGCGAAAAGTCTGTTCTTGTTTTCCGGGACATTGAGGAGGAAGGGCATTCTCTCGTTGCCGAGGGGGTATCCGAAACAGTTTTTCCCCTCCTTCCAGAGTTTTCTGCGGAGAGCGTGATACTCCTTCATGGCCCCTTCGTAGGCTTTGCCGTAGTAGTGTTTTTCGATGTCGTCCAGGATCTCGTTCTCGTTCAGGGAAGGATCCCACAGCAGTTTCCCCGTAAGGTAGAACCACTGCCACAGGGAGGGAAGTTTTTCGTTGGGTTCCGGTCCCTTGCGTGCGCCGCTCCAGCGCACGCTGTCCTCGAAGAAGATCTCCTCCTGCCAGCCGGTGACGCCCAGTTTCCGGTAAGTCCTCAGATCCCTTGCCTGTACGAGCTCCTGCGGCACATAGTTGCACCCTCCGGAGCAGAGGAAGAACCCGGCAATGGAAACGCGTTTGAAGCGGGTCATGTCCGTCTTCAGCCAGCTCAGAAGGCACTCATTCTGCCCCACGCCGTCCTTTATCCACCGGGGACAGGGTTCGTCGAAGGCGTGGGCGTAGCATCTTCCGTGGGTATCGAAATTGAAATGGATCCGGTCGTCGTGCCGGATTTTGGCCGTATAGGGCTTCTGGTAGCAGCCGTAGCCCCAGAGGATCAAATGGGCGTCGGGGACTTCCTTGTACACGAGTTCGGAGATCGCCTTGAAGGTCTTGTTGTAGATGTTGGAAATGTCTTTGGGGTCGAATACTTTGCTTTCGTTTTCCCTGAGGCAGTTTTCGCACTCGCACCAGCCCCGGGGCATGTCCGAAAGTCCCGCCGCCTGAGCAAAAGCGTACCCCAGCGCCTTCTTTTCCCGGATGTTTTTGAGGATGTGTTCGGCAACGAGTCTGCGCACATCGGGATTGCTCATGCAGTACGCGGTGGTCTGATAGTCGGACGTTTTCCTTTTCCCTTCGGAAAACGCGAAATATTCCGGATGGGTCTGGAAATACTTTTTCGCCGGGATGGCCTCCTGGAAGAGGGCGTGATTGTTTTCGAACCAGACGTCGGCGGTACGGGGCTCGTACAATTCCACAAGTTTCGGGGTTTTCCGCCTCCAGATCACCCTGTGACAGTAGGCGGGATGGATCTCATAACCGCCCTTCACGCTCCAGATCACCCCCTGCGTGGGGTGGTGCGTCCAGTCCCAGGCGGTGGGCAGCAGGAGTCTCCTGCGGAAGGCGGGCTCCCGCACGAAGGATTTGTCGGCTATTTTCAGACTCTTTCCCTTCTTTTCCGGCACATACTCTCCGTCGTCTTCGGCGTTGGCGGGCTTGAGGAAGCGGATCCCCAGCTCCCGCTCCAGAAACTGATAGACGGCGTACAGTTCCGCGGGTTTTCTCTTGCCTGCAAAAAACATTTTGTCCTTTTCCGCGTGGAAGATATAGGAGTCTTCCGCAACGGTTTTGTCCAGTTTCTCCTTCAGACCGGAAGGGAGCTCCCCGAAGTCGGAGGCAAGTCCGATATAGATAAAGTTCCTCCCCTCCTTTGCCCCTTGTTTCAGCTTGATCCCGGAAACCTTCTCCACATACCTGGAAAGCTCCTTTGCGGCAAGTACGGAGCTTTTCTTCGGGTTTTCCGGCAGTACGATCGCGGTGTTTTCCGTGATTTCGAAAGCTCCCGCGGAGAATGCGGCGCAGGCGAACAAAATTCCCGAAAAGATCTTTCTTCTCATTTTTTCCTTCCCGGCCGGAAGAAGAGTTCCGGCTCCTGTTTTATTGAGGTTATTTCAGAGTGATCACAACAGCGTATCGACCCAGCGCAGCGCCTCCGCCACCCAGGGGTGCCCCGGGCCCAGATAGCCGCCGTGGCCGCCTTTTTCGTAGATATGCAGTTCGAAAGGTATCCCGTGTTTCCGCAGAGCAAGCGCGTATTGGATACTGTTTTCGCAGGGCACAAGAGTATCCCCCAGCCTGTGATAGAGGAACGTGGGCGGGGTTTTCCCGTTTACGCTGTTTTCCAGAGAGAGTTTTGCGGCCGTTTCGGGAGAAAAGTTTTCCCCCAGAAGATTGAGTTTGCTGGGCAGATGGGTGAACTCTCCCAGCGTAAGCACAGGATAACAGAGAACGGCGAAATCGGGCCGGGAGGAAATGTCGGCAGCTTCCCCCTCTTCCGGGAGCGTGATCCCCAGTTCCGGCAGGACCGAAACGCTGGCGGCAAGGTGTCCGCCTGCGGAACAGCCCATGACGCCGATGCGGTCGGAACGGTAGTCCAGTTCCTTTGCCAGAGAACGCACCAGCCGGACCGCCCGGGCGCCGTCGGAGATCTGGGCGGGATGATGGCAGCCCCCTTTTCCGTTGTCTTTGCCGAGGCGGTACTTCACCACGAAACAGAAATAACCCTGCTGGGAAAAGAACTCGGCAAAGCCGGAACCTTCCGTGGGGTCCAGAGCCCGGTAGGCGCCGCCGGGGAAGATCACCAGAGCGCGGTGATTTTTCTTCCAGACGGGCGGGGCGTAAGGGGTGATGGTGGGGATTTGGCCTGGATCGCTCTCTCCCGCGGGGGGAGTCCCGCACCAGAGGGGGACTTCCGTCCTGTCCTGCATGGTTTTCTCCGTCAAAGTTTCCGGAAGGAGATGGGTTCCACATCCTTGTCGCTTGCCTGCTCGATCTTGTATTTGAGCAGCCCGCGACTGCTGCCGATGACGGGGGCGGGCGTGATGGCGGAGGTGGAGGCATTTCCGGCAAGGGTCACATAATTGGCCTTTCTGCTGTGGGGCTTGAGGAAGATTCCGCTGCCGCCGTATTCGAAGGAATCCAGATACCAGGCGATTTTGGACGCCCGTTTCGCCAGCGTGACTTTGGCGAACTGGGAAACTCCCGGATCCAGCGGGGTGTAGTAGCCTGCGGAGGCGGGGTAGGGGAATTTCCGGTCGGCCCAGCTTCCGGCAATGCCGTTGTTGATGGTGTAGCTCAAGCCGGGATGGTCGGCGGCGATCCCCTCTCTGGGGATGGATGGACACAACGTGGGAGAACTTTTCTTGCCGCCGGACAGGGTTCTGTTCTGCTGTTTCAGGTAACCATCCGCTTCCAGTCGGGTGTACCACGTTCTCCCCGATACTCCGGCGGGATAGACACAGTACTTCGCCACGCCCCAGTCCTTGAAGTCGTTGGTGTACATGATGCTGACGAAACCCAGCTGTTTCAAGTTGCTGAGGCAGTTGGTGCTGCGGGCGGTCTCCCTTGCCCGGTTGAGGGCGGGAAGGAGCATGCCTGCCAGAATGGCGATGATGGCGATGACGACCAGCAGTTCGATGAGGGTGAATCTTGCCGTTTTCATTTTTGTTTCCTTTCGGTTGTATTTATGTTTACGAACATCGTTGCGTTTTTTTCATTCATTTCCCGCTTTTCCCCGTCCCTCAGCCTTGCGCCTTGCACCTTGCGTCTTGCACCTTGCGACTTGAGACTTG
>JAGAEF010000272.1 GCA_017613255.1 Lentisphaeria bacterium | reverse complement strand
CGGAAAAGAGAACCGATTCCTGCAGAGAATACGCTCTTGCCCATTTCCGGAGAGAAGATCGTTTCAACGAATACATCGAACTGTACGACACGCTTTTGCAAAAACGGCAGACAAGCATATAGGGAGAAGATCATGAAGAAAAAAGTTTTCGTTTCGGGCTGTTACGACATGCTCCATTCCGGGCATGTGGCGTTCTTCGAAGAAGCCGCAAGTTACGGGGATCTGTACGTGGGATTGGGTTCCGACCAGACCATCTGGGGTCTGAAGGCCCGCAAGACCATCAACAACAATGCGGAACGCCTCTACATGGTGAAGGCGATCCGGTATGTGAAGGACGCCTGGATCAATTCCGGAAGCGGGATCATGGACTTCGAAAAGGAGGTCCTGAAGCTCAAACCGGACATCTTTTTCGTCAATACCGACGGCTATACGCCCGCCAAGCAGGAGTTCTGCAAAAAGCACGGCATCCAGCTTATCGTCAGCAAACGGGTTCCCTCCCCCGGCCTTCCGGAACGCTCCACGACCGCACTGCGGAAAGAGTGCCGGATCCCCTACCGGGTGGAGCTCTGCGGCGGCTGGATGGATCAGCCTTTCGTCAACAAATATTATCCCGGGCCCGTCCTGACGATTTCCATCATGCCGGATATGGAGTTCAATCACCGCAGCGGCATGGCGACGAGTTCCCGGAAGAAGGCCATCGAGCTCTGGCAGTCGGAGATCCCCGTGGGAGATCCGGAAGCGCTGGCGAAAACGCTTTTCTGCGTGGATAATCCTCCGGGAACGGAGCGGGTCAGCGGCTCGCAGGATCAGCTGGGGATCCTCATGCCCGGGCTCAACAAGCTCAACTACGACAACGGCTACTGGCCGGTGAAGATCGACACGGTCCTGGATGACGACATTCTGGATTTCGTCGAAAAGAATTTGTGGCTGGTGCAGCTGCCCCAGCGGGACGACGGATACGATGTCTTTGCGGACAAGAACGTGAATCTGAAAAGCATTCGGAAACTTTCCGACTCCACGGAAGAGGCATGGAAGGCGATCCTGAACAAGGATGTGGAAAAATGGGGCAAAAACACCAGAAAGTGTTTCGAAGCCCAGCTGGAAATGTTCCCTCACATGATTACGAAAGATGCGAAAGAGGTCATCAAGGCCCATCGGAATATCGCTTACGGCTGGAAGCTCACCGGCGCAGGCGGCGGCGGATATCTCTGTCTGATTTCGGACAAGGAGATCCCCAATGCCATCCATGTCCGGATCCGGAAACAATAGGGAAGGGAGAAAGACCGATGAAAATCACCATCGTAACGGTTTCCTTCAACAGCGCGGCAACGATCCGGGATACTTTCAACAGCCTCCTTGCACAATCGTACGAAGATTACGAATATATTGTCGTGGACGGTTTGTCCAAAGACAACACGGTCGACATCATCAGGGAGTATGAGCCGAAATTCAACGGCAGGATGCGCTGGATCAGCGAAAAAGACTCCGGTCTTTATGATGCCATGAACAAGGGAATCAAAATGGCCACAGGAGAGGTCGTCGGCATTTTGAATTCCGACGATTTCTATCACAGACCAGACTCCCTCGCGCTGGTGGCGGAAGCATTCCGGCAGGAAGAAACGGATGCCGTATATTCGGATGTGGTTTTCGTCAACCCGGACAATTTGGGAAAGATCGTAAGATATTTTTCCTCGGCATCCTTCACGCCTGCAAAGTTCCGTTTCGGATTCATGCCGGCCCATCCCACATTCTTTACGAAAAAGAAGTTTTTCGAGGAGTACGGATATTACAAAACGGATTATCACATCTCCGCAGACTATGAACTGCTGGTCCGTTTTCTGTACAAATTCCACATGAAGACGAAGTATATCCCCGTGGATTTCATGACCATGCGGATGGGAGGAAAAAGTTCCGCCTCCTGGCGAAGCCGCTGGATATTGACCTACGAGTGTATTCGTGCGGCAAAGAGCAACGGGCTCTATACGAACTTGTTCCTGCTTCTTCTGAAGTATCCTTATAAAATCTTTGAGTATATAGGAAAGGGAAAATGACGCAAAAAAATATCATTCTGGTAACGGGCGCCGCAGGGTTCATCGCACAGCGGCTCATCGCGGGTCTGAAAAACCGCTTCGACTGCGAGATCCGGGGGATAGACATCGTGCCGGGGCCCTACCCCGGATGCGATGTATCGGAACAGTGCGATCTGAGTCTGGAGCTGAAAAAGAATCCTGTTCTGGTACAGCTTATGAACGGCGTGGATACCCTGTATAATCTGGCGGGGAAAGTTCATTCGCTGCTGGAGGTCAAAGGGGATGTGGAGGAGTATTGGCGCGTCAACGTGACCGGCTCGGAAAATGTGTTGAACGCGGCAAAGCAGGGATCCGTCAGAAAGTTCGTGTTTTTCAGCACCGTCAAAGTCTTCGGAGAATACCAGACCGTTCAGGGGGATCGCCCCCTCTGCGAACAGGATGAACCGTCTCCGGATACTCCCTACGGGGAAACGAAGCTTGTCTTCGAAAAAGAACTCATGCGCGACTGCGGCTCGATAACCCCCGTGATCCTGCGGCTCTCCATGGTTTACGGATCCGGGGCGAAAGGAAATATGGCAAAACTGATCCACGCAGTCGAAAAGGGAATCCCGATCCCCCTGCCGGAGTTCGGCAACAAGCGTTCCATGATCGATGTCAGGGATGTCGTCAACGGTGCGATTCTTGCAGGGACCTCCGACAAGGCAAGGGGGATCTACCAGCTGACGGACGGACACGCCTATTCCACCCGCCAGATCCTGGAATACGTGAGAGAATCCCTCGGGAAAAAACCCGGCTATATCGCATTGCCGAAGTTCTGTTTCCGCCTGCCCGCGCTGATCGGGGACGGGATAGGCAAACTCCGGGGCCGCCGCTTCTTCTTCGATTCGGACGCCTTGAACAAGATCGCCGGAAACGCCTGGTTTTCTTCGGAAAAGGTCCGCAGTGAGCTGGGCTTCGAAACGGTCTGGGATCTGAAGAGCTCCCTGCTTGAGGGCAGAAGGCAGAACCAAACGTCTGCCAAAGGATAACAGAGGCGCAGTTGGCCTGAAACGCTGAACGTTTCTCTGATGTTCTTTTATCCGGTCTTGCCGCTCTCCGTCTGACCGTTGCTGATCCCCGCAGTCGGCATGCCTTTGGCGGAATTCTGCCGAACCCTCCGTATGATAACGGGGTTTGAATGAGTTTTTCACGTTTTTTTCGGAGCCATACGGGGGAATAAGGTTGAAAAGTTGCGGAAAGGTGCTACTGTAATACATGACCGGATCTCCCCGCTTGAATCGGAGACTCCAAAAACCTTTTGCGCTTGCGCGGAGTCCGGCAGACGGGAGCGGACGGGAGGCCGCACACATGAAACGATTTTTCGACGTTCTTTTATCGGGGTTTGCCGTTCTCTGCCTGTCCCCGCTTCTGATTCCGGTGGTCATCATTTTGAAACTCACCGGAGAGCATTACGTTTTCTATGGACAGGAGCGGATCGGCAAGGGGGGCAGGCGCTTCAATTTCCTGAAATTCGCCACGATGCTGAAGAACAGCCCGAACATGGGCACGGGGGACATCACCACGAAAGCCGATCCGCGGGTCCTTCCCTTCGGCAAATTCCTGCGGAAAACCAAGATCAATGAACTGCCTCAGCTCATCAATATCCTGCTGGGGGATATGAGCATCATCGGGCCCCGTCCGCTGACTCCCCGGAATTACGACTACTACACGCCGGAAGTCAAAAAAGGGATCGAGCTTCTTACCCCCGGACTGAGCGGAATAGGCTCCGTCGTCTTCCGGGATGAAGAATCCATCATGGCCCGTTCCGGCATGGATTACACGGAGTGCTACAAGACGAGAGTGGCTCCTTACAAGGGAGCATTGGAGTTATGGTATCTCGAGCACAAAAGCCTGTGGGTGGACTTCAAGCTGATCTTCCTTACCGCGTGGGTCGTTTTTTTCCCGAAAAGCGATCTTGTTTTCCGCTGGTTCAGGGATCTGCCCCCGAAACCCCAATGGATGGAGGAATGACATGTTCAATGTCGCACAGTTCATCGGCAAAAACATCACGGGAAGACCCGAATCCATGTTCCTGCCGGACATCGAGGCAAACAGAGAAAAGCTTTCCGCTCTCGTCCAAGGCAAAAAGGTTCTGGTCATCGGAGGAGCGGGGACCATCGGAAGCTCTTTCATCCGGGCGATTCTCCCCTTCCGCCCCTCCCAGCTCGTGGTGGTGGACATCAGCGAAAACGGGCTTACCGAGCTGACGCGCGATCTGCGCTCCAGTTACGGGATGTTCGTGCCGCAGGATTACCGCACCTATCCCCTGAATTTTTCCGATCCGGTCTTCGAAAAACTCTTCCGGGAAAACAACGGATTCGACATAGCGGCCAACTTTTCCGCTCACAAGCATGTGCGCAGCGAAAAGGACCGCTGGAGCGTTCAGGCGCTTCTGGAAAACAATGTGCTCAAGGCAGGAAAACTTCTGGATCTTCTTGCGGAAATTCCCCCGGAACACTTCTTCTGCGTTTCCACCGACAAGGCCGCCAACCCGGTCAACATCATGGGCGCAAGCAAGCGGATCATGGAAGATATGATTATGGCCTACTCGGACCGCTTCAAGGTCACCACCGCCCGCTTCGCCAACGTGGCTTTTTCCAACGGCAGTCTTCTTGCCGGATTTCTGGAACGCATGATGAAGCGCCAGCCCCTTTCCTCTCCCTGCGACGTGAAACGGTACTTCGTTTCTCCCGAGGAGTCCGGGCAGATCTGCATGCTTGCCTGTCTTCTGGGGAAAAACCGGGAGATCTTCTTCCCCAAACTGGGAGAAGAGCAGATGATGACTTTCAGCTCCATTGCGGATAAGTTCCTCGCGGAACTGGGGTACGCTCCCGAATACTGCCAAAGCGAGGAGGAAGCCCGGGAGAAGGCTTCCCGCCTTCCGGAACATGCGGAAAAGTATCCGGTCTATTATTTCAAGTCGGATACCACCGGAGAAAAGAGTTTCGAAGAGTTTTTTGTTCCCGGCGAACACCTTGACCTGACCCGCTTTGCCGCACTGGGCGTCATTGACTCGGTTCAGCCCAGACCCCGTGCGGAACTGGACGGATTTCTGCTTCGTCTCACGAAGATCCTTGCGGAAAACGGGACTACCAAGGCGGAGATCGTTTCCGTTATGCAGGACTATCTGCCCAACTTCGTCCACGAGGAAAAAGGGAAGAATCTGGATCAGAAGATGTAGGAAAGTTCTTCCGCTCCCGGGAGCCGTATCATGGATCGACCCGAAGTCATTTCACCGCCTTTGCAGGAGAAGAAAAGTCCCTTTTTCTCTTCCCGGAGGGGGCTAGTTCTCACTCTGGCGTTTCTCACGCTTCTCTGTCTTGCCGGGATTCTCCTGTTCCGGCATTTCCATCCGGAACAGAGCCGGGACGCCGTTTTGTACATCCATTTGATCGGGAGATGGCATCAGGAAGGTTTTGCCGGAATCATCAGGGCTTGGACCACATTCTGGCTGCCGCCGCTGTATTTTTACCTTTCCCATCTTCTCATGTGTCTGGGGCTTTCTGCAGAATCGGCAGGTCTTTTCCTTTCCATGACATGCGGAGCGGCGCTGCCGCTTGTCGCATTCGGGATCGCCTTCGAAATTTTGCAAAGAAAAGACATCGCCCTGGGGGCGGCTCTTCTCACGGCGGTAAACCCCAACGTCATCGAACTTGCATGCTGTGTCCAGCGGGATATTCCCTATCTCTTCTTCGCCGGGCTCGTCCTCTATTTCTTCATTGCCGGCATCCAAAGGGAAAAATGGTTCTTCTGCCTGCTTGCCGGTGTTTTTTGTGCCGCTTCCCTTTTCATGAGGTTTGAGGCGCTCGAATTCATCCCCCTTGTCGTCCTTTACGGGCTGATCGCCCTCCTCCGAAAGCAGGGAAAATGGTATGGGATCCTGCGGAATACCGCGATCTTCTTTGCGGGACTTTTCCTCGCCATCGCAGCATTCCTGTGGTGCATGGAAGATTCCGCAGATATGGGGATGATGAAAATGTACCGGAGATATATCGAAGGCAAGTATTCGATTCTGCTCCAGCGAAACAAGGCTCGAAGGGGTATTTCTCCGGAAAAATCCGCTCCGAAGAAAGCCAACGGGACAAAAGGCAGTGATGCGGGACGGAGGCAAAAATGACCGTCATGCTGAACATCTTTTTCCGGAAACTGCCTTCCATCATCTTCGTGCCCTCGGCCATCGGCGGACTGATCGGACTCTTCCTTGCCCTGTTTCTTTTCCGGAAGGACAGGGGAAAACTGTACTTCTTTTTCACCTTTTCCCTGATTTTCATGGTAGGGTGGCGTCTTGCCGTGAGGATCACAGCCTCCCGCTACGGTCTGATCCTTCTCATCCCCTTTTCCATTGCCACAAGTTTCCTCTGTTTCCAGCTGAAGGATCTCTGCAGGTACATTCCTTTCTTCCCGCAGCCGGTCCTGAAAAGACTTCCCGTGCTCCTTCTGGGAATCCTTGTTTTCATAAGCGTTTCCCGGTGCGCCGTTCGGGATACCCATAACTCCTTTCTCGACATCGGCAGGGCGGTCGCGGAGGATACGCGTGATTGTAAGGGCAAAGGGCTTTTTTCGAACCCTGTCGGATATTCCACTCACTTGGACAGAGTATTGCAGTTAATACACTACAGCAGCATTCCGGTAACAAGCCATCGCGATATCCAGCAATGGACCTCCTCCCCCTCCCAGCGCAGGGCCATTCGTCAGCTTATTTTCTGGAACGCTCACAGGAAGTTCCCTCCCGACAGGGATTCCCTCTACTTCTTCATTCAGGAAAAGACCAAAATGCCCATTCTTACCGCAGAGATGCTGAATCTTCCGGAAGGGACGTGGCATCTGGTTGCTCAGGAATACCGCAACGATGAAAAGAAAGTCGTTCTGCGGGCCTACAGGTATATTCCTCTGAAGGGGACGCTGGGCAAGGCGCTCCCCCCGCCGAAAAAGAAGATGACGGACGGGAAAAAGCCGTAAAAAAAACGAAGGAAAGAGCGTTCCCGCGGATTGTCATGAAACACGGCATTTTTATGCCAGTTCCCGGCTCAGCGTCTCCGTAAGACGTTTGCTCCACTTTTCCGCTTCTTCCCGCCGTTTTGCCTCCACAAGGATGCGGCATTTGCGTTCGCTGTGGGCATAGCGGACCAGCACTCTTCCCGTACCTCTCAATGCGCTTTCCGCATCGGCAATGGCGCTGGTGACCCTGGGCAGCTGATCGAAGGGGACCTTCTGCTTGACGGGGAGATTGGTCAGCACCTGCGGGTACTCTTCGAAGAGATTTTCCGTAAGAGTCCGGAGGTCCTTGCCGCACTCCTTCATGATGCTGGCCACATGCAGGGCGGAAATGATCCCGTCCCCCGTGGTGGTGTAGTCGTGGAAGATGTAGTGGCCTGAATTCTCGCCGCCGAAGTTCAAACCCTTTTCCCGCATGCGGTCCACCACGAAGAAATCCCCCACCGGAGTGACCTCGGTGTGGATCCCTTCCCTGGCAAGGGACTCCGCCAGCCCCATGTTGCTCATGCAGGTCACCGCCAGCGTATCCTTGGCCAGACGGTGCCGCCTCTTGTAATCCAGCGCGCACAAGGCTATGATCCTGTCCCCGGGAACGATGTTCCCCTGACCGTCGCAGAAGATCACGCTGTCCGCATCCCCGTCCAGAGAGATCCCGATGTCCGCCTTGTGCTCCCTCACCAGCCTTGCGATGTTCTGGGGGTGCATGGAGCCGCACTGGTCGTTGATGTTGCTTCCGTTGGGGCTTGTGGCAGTGCGGCAGACCTCCATTTCCAGTTCGCTGAAAATGAGAGGGGCTATGTAGTAGGCCGCTCCGTTGGCGCAGTCCAGGACCGCCTTGATCCCGTTCAGGGAGTTGTTGCGGATGCTGTTCTTGGCGAATTCGATGTACCTTCCCCTTGCGTCGTCGATACGGAAGGCCTTCCCGATGTTTGCGGAAGATCCGGAGAAGGGCGGCTTCTGCTGCTGGGTGAAGACGAGGTCCTCGATCCTCGTTTCCAGATCTTCGGGCAGTTTGTAGCCCGATGAAGTGAAGATCTTGATGCCGTTGTCGCTTGCGGGATTGCCGGAAGCGGTGATCATGATCCCGCAGTCCGCGCACATGGATTTGGTGAGATGCGCCACGGCGGGCGTGGGCAGAGGCCCGATCTCGAAGACATCCATGCCCGCGCTGACAAGGCCGCTGGTAAGGGCGGTTTCCAGCATGTAGCCGGAAAGGCGGGTGTCTTTTCCGATGATGGCGCGGGGCCTCTTTTTTCCGCTCAGGGAAGTAAAAAGCGCGGCAATGGCCTTCCCCACGCTCAAAGCCACCTCCGGGGTGATGGGATATTCGTTTGCTCTTCCCCGGATCCCGTCATGTCCGAACAGTCTTGTCATACCCGAATCTCCTTTTTTCACGGGGAAAATATATACGGGAAAGCCGTTCTTGTCAAGATTGGAAGCGCCGAAATTTGATTTTTCGGGCAGACGCGTTAAATTATCTTTGGAAAATGACACTGGGGAAAGGACAAGGGAACAAAAGAATGAATCTTCTTCTGCTTACGGAAAAAAATCTTCTGGAAAAGGACGTCTACTGCGTGGAGGATGAGCGCGCACTGCATATCCAGAGCACCCTTCACGCCAAAGAAGGAGACCTTTTGAAAGTGGGACTTCTGGGCGGGAACAGAGGCGAAGCGGTTCTTCTGAGCGTGGAAAGAAACAGGGTCCTTCTGCGATGCAGTGATTTCCCCCTTCCGCCGCCCTCTCCTTCGAAGGTCATCCCCATTCTCTCCCTTCCCCGGCCCCAGAGTTTCAAGAAGGTCCTCCATTTCATCGCCTCCAGCGGGATCAGGAAAGCGTACTTCATCCACTCGGAAGGGGTGGAAAAAAGCTACTGGAAAAGTTCCGCGCTGGAGCAGGAGGCCATGGAAAAGGAGCTGTTCCTCGGGCTGGAACAGGGGTGCGACACCATTCTGCCCCGTCTGGAATTCCGAAAAAGTTTCTCTCATTTCCTTGCCGGGGAGGAGTTTTCCGCACTGTGCGAAAACGCGGACAAGTTCGTGGCCCACCCCTACCATACCGCCGTGCCCTGTCCCGTGCACGCGGAAAGAACGACGCTTCTTGCCATTGGTCCGGAAAGCGGCTATCGGGAGAGCGAAGTGGACGCCTTTCTGGAGAAGGGCTTTCAGGCGGTAACATTGGGGGACCACATCCTGCGGGTGGAATTCGCCCTTGCCGCCGCCTGCGGGAGACTTTTGTTCTGAGGCTTTTTCGTCGGCGCAAAGTCCCTTCGGACATTGCCGTCTTCCCGCGGAAAAATCACCTCTTTTGCCGTCCGGAGAAACGCGCCGCCAGAGCCGCCAGAAAATACCAGACGAACAACAGGACGCTTTTGACTGCACCGTGACGGGGAGGACGCAGAACATTGTTGACGCTGCGTTCGAAAAGCAGCGCAAGATATTCGGCTCTGACCCGGTAATAATACGGAGTGAACTTGAGATCGCGGAACCAGATGTCATCGGAAGGATGTAGCGAGGTCGTCCACATTTTTACATGCAGGATCTTTGCTTCCGGAACGGATGCGCCCTCCGTTTCCGGCGGGGAACAGCACCACGCCGTCGGCAAAAACGTCACTTCGTCCTCGAAAACCATATTGAGGATATCCTGATCGGGACAGTAAAAATTCGTCCCGTCCATGTGCATTGCCTTTTTCCACAACTCTTGTCCCCGAGCCCTGATCTCCTTCAAGTTCAGCACCAGACAGGCGGAAACGAAATAATTCTCCGGCTTTTTCACGATGCTTTGGACGTACTCCAGCCATGTGCGTCCGTCGGGAAGTTTCTTCTGTTTTCCGATCTGTTCGGCCATGACGGGATCCCGGCACACACCCAAAAGTTTTCCATGGAGAGGCGTATCGAAAAGTTCCCCGATATCCGCCAGAACCGTCATATCCGAATCCAGATAAATGCATTTTTCGACATTTTTCCCTTCCAGCAGCTGAGGAATGAGAAACCTGTAATAAACGATCTTCGGAAACTGGGGGAAGGCGGAATCCCGGAAGGGAGCAATACCGGAGACATCGATGATCTCCGCTTTCACATTGCCGAAGGGGGCAAACGTTTCCAGAAAAGCTTTCCTCTCCTTTGCCGTGACGGATTCATCGGTCAGGACGTACAAAAGGATCCTTCTCTTCGTTTTTCTCACGGCGGAAACGGCACAGACGGTCGTATAGGGGAGATATTTCCTGTCGCATGTCAATACAAGCGGAATCTCAACCATAAGCAGCTCCTTTTGGCCTTTTTTTTCCTTATTCGATTGCTCTTTTCCTCATTCACAAAAAGGATTCCGCCAGATCGTTCCAGTATTCCAGCCCCTTTTCCGTGGGGGAGAGTGTGTCTTTCCCCTTTCGCAGAAGCCCGAGAGTGCAGTTTTTCGCAATAACCTTTTCCCAGAGGGCGTCATAACTTTTTCCGCCGGAAACCTTCTCCCAGTCCGCTCTGTTCCAGCCCTTCGTCCTCCGCAGGCCCATGATGAACATTTCCGCAAGTCGTTTTTCTTCCGTTATCACGTCCGTTTCCGGAGCCTTTCCGGCAAGGAACGCGGAAAGGGGACTGGCCTGCACCCACCGGTCCCGTCCGTCAAAGGAGCATCCGGAAGGGCCCAGCCCCAGATAGGAAGCCCCCTTCCAGATATTGTCGTTGTGGCGGCAGAAAAACCCTTCCCGGGCGTAATTGGATACTTCGTACCGGGGGAAGGCGTTTTCCGCAAGAAGCGTCCCCGCCAACTCCCACATGTCCGCGGAAAGATCTTCGTCCTGCTCCCCGTATCTTTTCGAGAGGGGAGTACCCTCCTCGATGGAAAGAGAGTAGCAGGAAAGATGGGTAATCCCGAAGGAGAGAGCCTTTTTCAGCTCCTTTTCCCAGTCGGAAAGCGTTTCTCCGGGCAGAAGGTAAATGAGGTCGAAT
>JAGAEF010000271.1 GCA_017613255.1 Lentisphaeria bacterium | reverse complement strand
GGCCTTTCGCCCCCAAATCCTCCGCCTGCGATCCCGCCCTCCGGCCGTACGCCTTCGACATCGCCAAAGCTTCGAAGATGCTGGAAGAGTGCGGCTGGAAGGATACCGACGGCGACGGCGTGCGGGAAAAGGAAGGACGGAAACTTGCCTTCACCGTGATCTTCCCGGGCAGTTCCACCCTCTACAGGAAAATGCTCCCCGTCATCAAGGAGGATATGGCCAAGGCCGGGGTCAGGATGGATCTTCTGGGAATCGAATGGAGCGTGCTGGTGAAACGGCTGGAGAACAAGGAATTCGACGCCTGCGCGCTGGGCTGGACGGGCTCCCTCAAGCCGGATCCCTTCCAGCTGTGGCACTCCTCCCTTGCAGATGTGCCTTCCTCCAGCAATCACTGCGCCTACCGCAGCGCCGAAGCGGACAAGCTCATCGAAAAGATCCGGGTCTGCTTCGACAATGAGGAAAGGACCCGTCTTTATCACGCCTTCCACCGGCGAATCTATGAGGACGCCCCCTACATCTTCCTCTTCGCCCCCGGAAGTCTTACCCTGATCCACGCCCGCTACAGGAACGTGAGGCTCTTCCGGGACGCGCTGGCGCAGGAGATCCTGTGGGTCCCCGCTCCCCAGCAGAAACGTGTGCCCTGAAAAATGCCCAAGGAGGAAAGTTTCATGAACGTGAAGAGGAATGCTTCGGAACTTCCCCGGGAGGGCTTCTCCGGGAATTTCCTGTACAAAAGGCGCTTTCTCATCTTTTTCCTCCTCACCTGCGGCGTGATCTTTTCCGCGCTCTCCTATCTCTTCCGGGCTCTGTGGTTCGATGAAGTGCTGACCATGGAGGTTTTCGTGCATCCCATGCCCCTCTCCCGGATCTACTGGGCGTACAACATTCCCAACAATCACATCATCTACACGCTGGCGCAGAAGCTCTGGGTCATGTTTCTGGAATCCTCCGGGCCCCGGCCCTATTTCCTGTACAGGATGGTCTCCCTTGCCGCGGCCGTTCCCGCCGTTTATCTCATTACGACCCATTTCCTCCGCAAGACCTCCTGTGCGGGCGTGCTCACGGCAGCTGCCCTCTGTCTCAGCACGCCCTTCCTGCTTTTCGCCACAAGCATCCGCGGGTACATGTTCTCCTTCCTTTTCTGCACGGCGGCCTTCCTTGCCATGGAAAAGTGGGTGAAAAGGCCCTCTTTCCTTACCGGAGCGGCCTATTTCTTCTGGTGTCTGCTTGCCGTGGGCACCATTCCGGCAAACCTTGCCGCGCTGGGGGCGGGGGTGGGCTTTTTCCTTCCGACGCTCTTTTTCCGGAAAAGGAAGCGCCTGAAGCGTCTCCTCTTCCTTGCCTTCGTTCCCTTCATCACTCTTTTCCTCTTCTATTTCCCCATTGCCCGGAAATTTTTCGCCAACATGGACCGGGGGGAAGGCTGGACCAGTCCCGCGGCGGCGGCCCAGAATCTCTATTTCTCCTTTTTCGCCATTTTCATCGTGCTGATCCCCTTTGCGGTTCTGGGAGGGGTGAAAATATACCGCAAATATCCCCGTCTGCGGTGGAATGTGATCATCGGCCTTCTCATCTTCCTTGTTCCCACGCCTGCCTTCTTCGTCTTCAAGAACGCGGCGTTCCCCAGAGTCTTCTTCCCGCTTTTTCCCATCTGGGCCATTCTGATCGCCTACGGGTTCGCCATGTATGTCAAAAGCGAAAAAAGCCCCTTCTGGAAAGCGCTTCCCTTCGTTCTTCAGCTGGGAACGACCCTTCTTTTCCTCCAGTACGCGCCCGCCGTAAGCGATTTTCTTTTCATCAGCGGAAGGGATGACGATCTTCTCATGCCCTACCATCTGCGGCACACCTTCACGCCGCAGATCATTCTTCAGGAGATCCGCAGGCGGATCCGGTCCGGGGAAAAACTCTATGTCTATTCCACCTTCCATTCCGATGCCCCCGCCGTGGCCTTTCAGGTGCTGGTCATGGATCTCCCCCAGGAGACGGTGCGCACGGACGTTTTCGGCGGCTTCTGGGAAAAGGAGCTTCTGGAACGGCACAAGGAGGGATACCGGATCTATTTCATTACGGGCAACGAACTGGATCTGCAGTACAATATCCGCCGGTTCGGGCTTCACGGAAGCGAACCCATACTCATTCATCAATACCAACGGCTTGACAGAATTTTCTGACCAAAGGAGGAAATATGATTCTCGAAGGAAACATCATCACGGGAGAAAAGAGTTTTTACGGAACTCTGGAACACGAGGGAGGCAAGATCACGAAGATTACGCCTCTGGGCGAAAAAAAAGATCATGCCGATCTCATCCTTGCCGGATTCATCGACGTGCATTTCCACGGCATGGGCCCCTGCGACGCGGAGGACCCCCAATCCCTGAACGGGATCCGGAAGTACGCAGTGGAGAAGGGGATCACATCCATTGCCCCCTCCCTCTCCTCCATGCCCTTCGACGAAACGCTTCTGTGGCTGAAAACCGTTGCCTCCATCGTGAAGAGCGGACAGCAGGACGGGGGCGCGATCATAGCCGGAGCCCATCTGGAAGGCCCCTGGCTCTCCTATCCCTTCCGGGGCGGGATGCGGGAAGACTATCTGCGCAAGCCCACCATGGAGGACGCGGAAGCGTATCTAAATGCCGCCGACGGCACCTTGAAGATCGTGACGCTCTCTCCGGAACTGCCCGGGGGGATCGAAATGGTCCGCTTCCTGAAAAAGCAGGGGATCACCGTTTCTCTGGGCCACTCCGCCTGTCCGCCGGAACTCTTCCCGGAAATGGTGGATGCGGGCATTTCCCAGGTCTGCCATATTTTCGACGCCTACGATGTCCCCGGCCACAAGGGCGGCATACGGCTGCCCGCCGTCACGGATATGGCGCTTATCGACGACAGGGTTCTGGTCGAACTGATCGTGGACGGCCTGCATGTGCCTCCGCCATTGATCCAGTTGGTCCGCAAGGCGGCGGGCCCCGACCGGGTCGTCGGGATCACCGACTCCCTGCAGGGCGCGGGTCTTCCCGAAGGCCGTTTCATTTCCGAAGGCAGGTGGTATGTCATCCGCGACGGCGACGTGGGAAGACTGGAGGAGACCGGCGGGATCGTGGGCTCCTCGCTGACCATGAACCGGGCCTTCTACAATCTCACGGAAAAATTCTCCTTCACCGAACAGGAGGCCACCAAGGCCGTTTCCGCCAATCCGGCGAAATCTCTGGGGATCCGGGACAGGACCGGAAGCCTTGAGGAAGGTCTGGATGCGGATATCGCCGTTCTTTCCGGGGAGGACCGCCTTACGGTGAAAAAGACGATTCTGAAGGGCAGGACCGTTTACGAGAAAAGAGCCTGAATATGACGGAGAAAGAGATCGCTTCCCAGAAGGCGGACGCCGAATTTCTGGAGAAGATGTTCCCCTTCAAGCGCAACTACATGCGCGTGGACTCCTGGCATGTGCACTATGCGGATGAAGGCGAAGGGGAGATCGTCATGCTGTTCCATGCCTGTCCCCAGTGGAGTTTTTCCTTCCGCAGGCTGATCTCCTCCCTCTCCCGGAAGTACCGGGTGATCACTCCGGACCTTCTGGGGTTCGGGCTCTCCGACAAGCCGGAAGACTTCGACTACATGCTCAACAGCTACATTCTCATTCTGGAGGAGTTCATCCAGAATCTGGGACTCACGAGGATCAACATCGTGGGCCACGGCTGGGGCGGCACCGTGGCCATGGGATTCGCCGTACAGCACCCCAACATGATCTCTTCCCTCATCATGATGAACAGCATAGCCTTTTCCCATTACTCCATCCCCCTGCGGCTGATGATCTGCCGTCTGCCCCTTCTGGGGCCGCTGCTCACCGTCTATTTCAAGGCCATGCAGTCCGGCGGAAGCAAACTGCCTCCGGATGTACGCAAAGCCTACGCGCTCCCATTGAAGGGCAAGGAGGGGCGGTATCCCCTTCTGCGTTATGTGGAAAGCATCCCTTCCGTGCCGGAATCGGACACGGCGCAGGCGATCCTTGCCATCGAAGCGGGGCTCTGGATGTTCCGCACCAAGCCCGTCCGGATCATCTGGGCCATGAAGGACTGGCTCTACAACCAGAACGCCCTGCGTCTCTGGCACAAGAACATTCCCAACGCGGAAATCCACACCATCGCCGACGCGGGAAGATATGTGCTGGAGGAGGCGCCGGAGGAGCTGGAAAGGCTCATCACCGAATTTCTGGAGAAAAACGCCGTCGCGCAAACGGATGCCATGCCGGTGAAAACCGGCGCCAAATAAGCGGAAAGAGACCATGGAAAGACACAGAGGCATACAGCTGGAACTCAATTTCAACGGAGTCAACGGCAATCGTTTCAAGGAACATCTGGACAACGGAGATTTCACGGTCCTCATCGAAATGCACGCGCCTCCGGAAAACACCGGCGCGGAGGAGGCCTTCGAACTGGGTGCGGAAATGGAATACGCCGTCTGCGCCAGAACGAAAATCTTTTCCGCACTGGCCTTCACCGACCGCTGGAGCTACCCCGACGCCAT
>JAGAEF010000270.1 GCA_017613255.1 Lentisphaeria bacterium | reverse complement strand
AGCACTTTGCCGCCGATAATGCGGTAATCCCGTTTGACGGAGCTGCTGATGTAAGCGGGAAACATCAGATCGACTTCCCCGGATTCGACCGCCCGGTATGCCGCTACCTGATCGCTGTAACAGATGAAATCGACTTTCAACTGATCTGTCAGATTCAATTTCCGGACGATTTCCCTGACCGCTTCGATCCCGGCGCCGATGGGTTCGCCGTTTTTATCCTTCGTGGAGAACGGAAGATATTTATCGAAAAAACCGACCCGCAGCACCGGGTGTTTCGCGATCCACTTCTTTTCCACGGCAGTCAGATTGCGGCTCAGGGTGGTTTCGGCAAAATACTGATCCTGTATGCGGTTGAAATAATTGAGGTCGTTGGTCAGGATCTTGTCCAGCGCGGAATTTATGTCGTCGATCAGATCCTGCCTTGCTTTGTTTGCCGCCAGGTAATAGGTCGCAGAACCGATTTTTTCAATGGCGGAAAGATTGTGCTTTGCCAGCATGCTGATCTCCAGATCGAGATCGATCTTGCCCGCATACAACGCTGCTTCCTTGTCCGAGATGTTCTGGTATTCGAGGATCTTGAATTTCACGTTGGTCCTTTTTGCCCAATCGTTCAGAAGATCAATCATCATCGTTCCGCCCGTGATCCCGACGGTTTTTCCGTTCATGGCCGCGTAGTCGCCCGATGTGATCGATTTGTTTGCCGCCGAAGCGTAAAGGAAATAGAATTCCGTTCCCATCGGCTGGTTCGGGAACAGGATCTTCCGGGCCCGTTCCTCGGTATAGCTGATATCGTAGGCCAGATCGACCTCTCCCGAAAGCAGTTTATTGAGACATTCCGCAAAATTGCCGCAGTGAATGTACCGCACCTCCCACCCGGCATATACGGCGATCGTCTGGATATATTCATATGCGTAGCCGGATATCGGAATATTGTCTTCGCCCAGAATCATCAGCCGGTTGAATGCGGCACAGGCGACCCGGACAACTTTCCGCGGACGGGTTTCCTGGCTCCAGAGAGAGCCGGACAAAAGAAAAAACATCATGCAGAACAGCATGACAGTCCGGAGAAAACAGACTCCGGACCAGCTCCTGTGACAGGTATTTATCATTTTTGCATCTCTTTCTGCGTATCCGGAACCCGGTGTCACCCGGAGCTGCAAGGTCGGGGAATGAAATGCCGATTGTCCCCGACGTTCACAACACTCCTCGAGCGCAAGGTCCGATTTGGAACATATACTGTACACCCGGAACCATCAATTTTCAAGGCAAAATGTATATTTCGCATGGGGGACTCAAGATTTTTCCCTTGCGCCGCACGAGGTCATACCGGGGCCTCCCGAAATCGCCCCCCCCGCTCCTCTCTCCGCGCTTCGGCCGGCCTTCCGCCCCGTCTCCCGGGACTATCGCAAGGCAAATCCCTTTTTCCCTTGAAATATCGGTCCTGTTGTGCTATATTCTATTAGAGAAGGATGTCTGCCGTGCCGGAAGAGGCGTCAAGCATGTTCCGGCGATACGGCAAAGGCCTTCTCCGGGACGGCACGACATAAGAAAAACAGCGGGAGCACCCATGCAGGGCTACTCATATTCCATATTTTCCATTGCGGCGATCGTGATCCATCTGATCATCAACTTCGAGCTGCTTCTCGGCCGGGGAGAGGTCTCCGCGCGCAGCATACGCTACCGGGGATTCCTGCTGGGCGTGCTTGCCTATTACATCACGGACGGAGCCTGGGGGATCTTTGCGGGGCTGGGCTGGACGAGGATTCTGTACGCGGATACGATCCTTTTCTTTCTCTCCCTTGTGGCCTTCGTTTTCATGTGGAGCGGTTTCGTCATCGCCTATCTGAAACTCGGCAAAGGCACGGCGAAACTCCTCTCCTGTTTCGGATACATGCTTTTCGCCGTCAACATGGTCGGACTGGCGCTCAATCCCTTCAACAACTGCTTCTTCCACGTGGATGCCCAGGGCTGTTACCAGACGGGCTGGATGCGGGATCCCGCCTTCCATTGCCTTGTCGCCTACAATCTTCTCATCGCCTTCTGCGTTTTCCTGAAATTCCTGCACAGCAGGGATGAGGTCCGCAGGCGGAGCATGATGGTCTTTCTGTTCTGCATCACCATGGCGGCGGCCATGGTCCTTCAGATCATCTGGCCGCTGACGCCCTTCACCTCGCTGGGGTGCCTTGTGGGCAACTGTTTCCTGCATATCTTCGTCATTGCGGACGAACAGGCGGCCAAGCACATGGCCGAACTGGAAAAGGCTCTGGAACGGGCCCGGGCTGCGGAAAAGGCCCGGAGCATGTTTTTCAGCATCGTGAGTCACGATATCCGCACGCCGCTGAACGCCATCCTCGGCTATGCCGAGCTCCTTCAGGACGGGATGGAAAGCAAGGAAGAACGGGAGGAGGCTCTGCAGGCCATCCGGGGCAGCGGAACGACGCTTCTGCAGCTGGTCAACGATGTTCTGGACTTGGCCAAGATGGATTCGGGCAGGATCGTGCTTCACCCCGAAAGAGTGGATTTGGCCCTTCTCGCGGATGAGGTGCTCTCCACCTTCCGCATGATGGCCGCCTCCAAGGGGATCCAACTCGTGAACCAGACCTCCTGGATGCCCCCTCTTCTGCTGGACGAGCACCGTTTCCGTCAGATCCTCTTCAATTTGATCGGCAACGCGGTGAAATTCACTTCGAAAGGCAGTGTGACCATCGGAGCCACCTATGCGGTGAAGGTTCTGGAAGTCACCGTTTCCGATACCGGCTGCGGGATCGCCCCCGACATGCTTGCCCATATTCTGGAACCTTTCGTTCAGGCGCAGGATCTGAGTCACTCCGCCGCAAGGGCTGGGGGAACGGGGCTGGGGCTTTCCATCTGCAAACGTCTGGTGGAGGTCATGGGCGGGGAACTCTTCGTGGAAAGCGAACTGGGGAAAGGCTCCACCTTCCGGGTCCGCATTCCGGGGATCACGGTCCATGAGGAGGAGAGGAAAAACAGTCCCGGACCCCGAAAAGCCGCCGCGGGGAAAGTGCTCCCCAAACATGTTCTGATCGTGGACGACTCCCCGGTCAACTGCAAGGTCCTTGCCGCTCTTCTGAAGAAAGCGGGCGTTGCCGGGGCCGTCAGCGCCGGAAACGGAGAAGAGGCGCTTTCCGAACTGGATTCGGCGTACGGAGCGGGCGCCCCTTACGATTTCGTCTTTTCCGATTTCTGGATGCCCAAAATGAACGGACTGGAATTCATCGAAAACCTCCGTGCCGATTCCCGGTTCCGGGATCTTCCCGTCTTTGCCGTGACGGCGGATACGGAGTTCCGCAGGGACCCTCGCACCGATCTTTTCAGCGGGATCCTCCTCAAACCGCTTACCTATGAAAAACTTGTGGAACTTTTTGCCGCTTCGGACGGTAAAAAAGCGTGAAAAAGCGTTTTCAGGCGTTCCTCCGTCCACAGGTTTCTTCCGTTGGGAAAGAGTGCCGAAAAAATACGGCCGCCCTCTTGAAATATGCTTTCGGGAATGATATATTTTCTTCAAAAGCAGGGGTGAAATCATGCAGGACTACATCTACTCTTCCATAGCTTTTCTGGCGATGGTGATCCATCTCATCATCAACTCCGACTTCCACACGGGCAGCAGGGTGATTGCCGTACACGGTTCCAAGCAGTACCACAGTTTCCTCATGGGGCTCTTCTTTTACTACCTTGTGGATGCGGGCTGGGGCGTCCTTGCGGGACTGGGCTGGACAAAAGTTCTGTATCTGGATACGATGCTCTACTATATAGCCATTGCCGTATCCGTTCTCACCTGCTGCCGTTTCGTTACCGTCTATCTGGAACTGAGCAAATGGAAGGCGAAGACCCTTGCGATATTCGGGTATACGCTTCTTTTTCTGTATGTCGTGCTTCTGGCGCTGAATATCTTTACCGGCTGTCTGTTCCATTTCGACGAGCTGGGCAATTACGGAGAAGGGCCCATACGCGGCTTCCTCTTCTATCCTCTGGTCCTGCTGAACATCATCATGGCGGGTTTTGCCCTTGCCAAGACTTACGGCAGCCGGGACGCCGTACGCAGGCGCAATCTGGTGGTTTTCCTGTTCTGCATCAGCATGGGGGTGGCCATCGTCCTGCAGATCCTCTGGCCTCTCTGGCCCTTCTATGCGCTGGGGTGTCTCGTGGGGAACTGCTTCTTCCACATCTTCGTCATCGAGGATGAACGGGACGAACTCCTGCAGGCCGTCATCGAACAGGAACAGACAGCCAAGCACATGGCCGAACTGGAAAGGGCGCTGGAGCGGGCCCGGGCGGCGGAAAAATCCCGGAGCATGTTCTTCAGCATCGTGAGTCACGACATCCGCACGCCGCTGAACGCCATTCTGGGCTATGCCGAGCTTCTGCAGGACGGGACGGAGAGTCAGGAGGCGCGGGAGGAAGCGCTTGCGTCCATCCGGGCCAGCGGAACGACGCTTCTGCAGCTGGTCAACGACGTCCTGGACCTTGCCAAGATGGATGCGGGCAAAATGACGCTCCAACTGGGGCCCGTGCAGATCTCCCATCTCACCGATGAAGTGTTTTCCACCTTCCGCATGGAGGCCGCATCCAAGGGGATCCTTCTCATCAACCAGACCTCCTGGATGCCCCCCCTTATGCTGGATGAACACCGTTTCCGGCAGATCCTCTTCAACCTGATCGGGAACGCCGTCAAATTCACTTCGAAAGGCAGTGTGACGGTGGGGGCCACCTATGCGGTGAAGATTCTGGAAGTCACCGTTTCCGATACGGGCTGCGGGATCGCCCCCGACATGATTGATCGTGTCCTGGATCCCTTCGTTCAGGTGCAGGATCCCAGCCATTCCCCGGACCGCGCCATGGGAACGGGGCTGGGACTTTCCATTTGCCGGAGTCTGGTGGAGGTCATGGGCGGGGAACTGCTTGTGGACAGCGAACCGGGGAAGGGAACGACGTTCCGCGTCCGTATTCCCGGAGTTGCCGCAAGCGGGGAAAATCCCCCGGAAAATCCCGGCGGGTCCGGGCAGGAGCCCGTGTCCGGAAAACACCCGCATCATGTGCTGGTGGTGGATGACTCCGCAGTCAACCGTTCCGTGCTCACCGCCTTTCTCAAGAAGGCGGGTGTGGAGAAAATCGATCAGGCCCGCGACGGAGAAGAAGCGCTTGCCGAACTGGACAAGGCATTGAAATCCGAACACCCCTGCGACTTCGTCCTTTCCGATTTCTGGATGCCCAAAATGAACGGGCTGGAATTCATCGAGAAACTCCGGGCGGACGACCGTTTCCGGGACCTTCCCGTCTTCGCCGTGACGGCGGATACGGAATTCAACGGAGATGTGCGGAGCAGTCTTTTCAGCGGGATCCTCCTCAAGCCTCTTACTTACGGAAAACTTATGGAGTTGTTTTCTTCCGTGGAGGGCTGAGGATCCCCGCCCCGGAAGAGGGCGCGCCTTCCCCGTATTCCGATCCTGTTCCCGCGGAAAAATGTTCTTGACATCCCCCGGGGAAAGGTGTATATTATCCGCTGTCATCACATGTTCCGAAACAGAAGAAGCATTTTCCGACGACCGTACCGGGAGGATAGACGATGAATCGACGGGATTTTCTCAAAAACACCTTGACCTTTGCCGCATTGATGCCGTTTGCGAAACTTGCCGCCGGGACCTCCGGCGCCGGGAGCTCCGGGAACGTTTCGGGAGAGTTGCTTTTCACCGATGTACAGCTCTATGACGGCACCGGGAAGGCGCCTTTTGCGGCGGAGGTGGCGGTTAAAGGCGACAAAATCGTTTCCATTGCTCCTCCGGGAACGTTCAGCAAAACGACTTGCACGGTCGTGGAAGGCAAGGGCAGGGCGCTTGTCCCCGGATTCGTGGACGTGCATACCCACTCCGACGCCGCATTGTACCGGATCCCCGGCGCGGATTCCAAGCTTATGCAGGGCGTGACCACCGACATTTCCGGCAACTGCGGCACCTCTTTTTATCTTGCCGGAGCCAAAAGCGCGAAAGACGAACTGAGAAAAGTCTACGGCAATTTCAAAGCATATCTCGATCTGGTGGAAAAGGCTTCTCCCGCGGTGAATGCGGCCCATCTCTGCGGACACAACTCCCTGCGGATCCACGTCATGGGCTATGAGGACCGCCGTCCCACCAGGGAGGAGATGCGCCGTATGAAGGAGCTTCTTTCCGACGCCCTTGCCAACGGCGCCGCCGGGTTCTCCTCCGGGCTCTACTATCTGCCGGGCAAGTTCGCCGACACGGAAGAGGTCAAAGCTCTTGCCTCGCTGCTGAAGGGGACAGGCAAGCCCTATGCTACCCACATGCGCAGTGAAAGCGATACGCTTCTGGAAGCGCTGGAGGAGGCCATCCAGATCGCCCGGGCAGGCGACAACAATCTGGAAGTGAGCCATTTCAAGACCTGTTTCCAGCGGAACTGGAACAAGCTGGACAGGGCATTTTCCATGATCGAAGAGGCCCGGGAAAACGGCATGAACATTCTGGCGGACCGCTATCCCTATGTCTACAGCAGCACTTCGTTGCGCTCCGTGGTGCCGCCGCCTTTCGACAAGATCAATGCTTCCGCGCTCTGCGGGAGATTGAAGAAGGATGCTTCCTATCGCGCCGCGCTTGCGGAAGCGCTCCGCACGAAAGGGAGAAAGGATATGGACCGGGTCCTTCTGGTCAGTTCCCCCATAGCGTCGCACCGTCCCTATTACGCGAAATCCATGGTGGAGATCGGACAGATGATGGGCGGGATCTCCCCTCAGGAAGCCGTGGTGAAGCTCCTTGCCTCCGGAAGGGCTCCTTCGGCGGCCTTCGGCAGCATGAATGAGCGCAATATGGAGAGGATCCTTGAGAATCCCTATGTGGTCTGCTGCAGCGACAGTTCCATCCGTTCCAGAAACAGCAGGGGAGGGCATCCCCGTGCGTTCGGTTCCTTTCCTCTCTTCTTCCGCATCGCCTCCAAAAGCTGTTCTTACGCCGAAGTCATCCGCCGCATGACCAGTCTTCCCGCTTCCAAGTTCAACATCCGGGGCAGGGGCGTGATCTCTCCCGGCTATTTTGCGGATCTTGTGCTGCTGGATCTGGACAAGTTCGACAGCAAGGCAGATTTTTCCGCCGCAACGAAGGCCCCCACCGGGGTGGAAAGAGTCTACGTCAACGGGCAGTTGTCCTACTGCCCCGATCCCGAGGTCAAGACGGTCCGGGCGGGCCGCGTTCTCCGCATCAGGTAAGGTTTGCCCGCGTCCCTGAGGAGCGCGGACCGGGCAAAGAAAAGGATTTCAGGGAGGAAAGAATGATCGATTACGGTTTGAAGGGGAAAGTCGCCCTCATTACGGGTACGAACAATCCTCAGGGGATCGGGGCGGCAACGGCGCTTGCCTTTGCCCGGGAGGGGGCCAGGACGGTTCTGGTATATAAGAAGGTGTTCCGCCCCTTCGATGAAGGAAAGACCAAAGAAAACGGTCCCGACCGCTATTACAAAGCCAATGCGGGGGACGGGGAGGCCGTGGCGGAAAAACTAAAGGAAATGAACGCGGATTTCCTTCTTCTGGAAAGCGATATATCCAGGGAGGAGTCCGTGAAAGAGATCTATTCTGCCGTCATGGCCCGTTACGGAAGGATCGACATTCTGGTGAACAATGCCGCCGCGGACGAGGAAACCGGGCTGGACACCATTGAAAAGATCACAAGAAACGTCATCGACGAAACTTTCGCCGTCAACGTGCGCGGCAGTATCCTCATGATGCGGGAAATGATCCTTCATCGGGGGGAACAGGGAGGAAGGATCATCAATCTTTCCACGGATTCCTCCCAGATCTTTGCCGGCCAGATCACCTACGGCGCAAGCAAGGCGACCCTGGAGGCCCTGACCCGCAGTATCGCGCTGGAAGTGGGCAAGTACGGCATTACCGTGAATTGCGTCGCGCCGGGACCGACCCAGACGGGCTGGATCGATCCCGATCTGGAAAAGGCGGTCCTTCCTCTCATTCCCATGGGGAAACTCATTCAGCCGCAAGATATTGCCGAAACCGTTCTTTTTCTGGCCAGCAGACAGGCGCAGATGCTTACGGGGCAGGTCATCAAGGTTTCCGGCGGCCACGCCCTCTGAAAAAGCATTTCCCCGGGACGGAAAACGCTTTTTCAGGAATCCCGTTCGCCGGGGCAGGGCCCGTTGTCCGGGTAAACCGGATTTTCCAGATGGTCGAAGCGGAACGCTCCGCCCACCATGTCGATCTGTGTGCCGACTTCCTGATAGATGTCGCTGGATCTCTGGAAAACGCGCAGACGGAAACTGGGCAGGACCGCCAGAAGGTGTTCCGTGATCTCGGATTGGACCTCTTCATAGGGGACCCATTTCACTTCCCTGGAAAAGCAGTAGATCTCCAGCGGCACGCCGGAATCCGCGGGAGCCAGTTCCCGGACGAACAGCGTGAGGTCGGCGCGGATGTTCGGATTCCGCGCCAGATAGCGTTTCGCATAGATGCGGAAAATTCCCAGATTGGTCAGACGGCGGGTATTGAATGCGGAGCGCCCTTCGTTGTATTGGTCGATCTCTTTTTCCTTGCTTTCGAGATAATCCTTCAGAACGTCGAATCCCTTGAGGATCTCCACCTCTTCCGTGCTCAAGAAGCGGACACTGCGCTGATCGATGAGAAAGGCTTTCTTGATGCGGCGGCCGCCGCCTTTTACCATGGCGGTATAATTCGCGAAAGGATTGTTGACCAGATAGCAGATCGGCAGACAGACCAGTGTCCTGT
>JAGAEF010000269.1 GCA_017613255.1 Lentisphaeria bacterium | reverse complement strand
GAGGAGATCCGCGACGAACTGCTCAAGATCGCCTTCGGCGCCTGGGATCATATGAAAAATCACGGCGACCACGGGGCGGACAACTGGGAACTGGAATGGGTCGGATTCCTGCCGGGCAAACGGGAAAGCGTGCGTTTTACGGGCGATTACGTCCTCAAACAGGAGGATGTGGAAAAGGGGCTTTCCTTCGAAGACGAGGTGGCTTACGGCGGTTGGCAGATCGACAATCACCTCCCCGGAGGTTTTTCCATGTCCGGCAGCAATGGAGCTCATCTTCAGAAACGCCGGCTCACGGAACCCTACGGGATCCCTTTCCGCTCTCTGTATTCGCGCAATATCGAAAATCTCCTGTTCGCGGGCAGGAATATCAGCGCCACCCATATCGCGTTCAGCACGGTCCGGGTGATGGGGACCTGTGGGATCATGGGACAGGCCGTGGGGAGCGCGGCGGTGATCGGGATCCGTTACGGTCTGCTTCCCCGGGAGATCGGGCAGAAAAAGATCCGGGAAGTTCAGGAGCTCCTGATGGAGGACGATTGCTTCCTTCCCCACATAAGACGTCCCATTCCCCGACTTTCCCGCGAGGCGTGTCTGTCGTCCCGTTTCGGCGCCTGCGAAGCGCTGCGCAGCGGCGTGGACCGCAGATACCAGGGCGGGGACAACGGCTGGTTCGCCTATGCGGAAGATCCCATCGTCTATTCCTTTTGCGAAAGAAGATACGTCAAAAAATTCCGGCTGGTAGCGGACAGCGATCTGGACCGGGAATATGTGGAAGGCAATCCCAATCTGATGACTATTCCCATGCCCCTTTTCAAAGCCCGCACTTACAACGGCACCTCCTTCGGTTTTCCCAAGTGCTTGCTGAAATCCTTCCGCGTGGAAGTTCTTGAGGAGGACGAACGTTCCTGGAAATGCGTGTTCGAGGAGAAAAACAATCACCAGCGGCTTGTCCGGGGAGAGATCGGCGCATGGACCAAGGCGGTGAGACTCGTTCCTCTTACGACTCACGGCAGCGAGAAGCTTCTCCGTTACTACGGCGGGGCCAATATCCAGACCCATATTTTCGCCTTCGAAGTGCAATGACCCTCGCGCCCCGGAAAAAACCTGCACGCGATGGATATGCCCGGCCAGTGTTGCGTTGTTGTGCCGTAGAACAGATATTCCCGGCATTCACAGTCGCCCCAGTCCCGTCTGGCTCATCCGCCGTATTTTTTCGATCTGCGTCCCCCTCTTGAGACTCGTTTTTTCCCGTTTTTTCACGGGTGCGAACTTGCTTTTTTCCCTGCGGCGGGTATATTTACTTTCAAGATCCCGTCAAAAGTTTGCCGGGAATATTTCAACCTATTACAGGAGGTTTATGATGAAAAAAACGTTGTTTTCACTTCTGGCAGTCGCTCTCACGGTCACCCTTTTTGCGGATGTGGAGCTTCCCGCGCCGCAGAAGAAGGGCGGAATGCCCCTTATGGAAGCCCTGAATGCCCGCAAGACCATCCGGAAATATGAGGCGAAGGAACTTTCCCTGCAGCAGATCTCCGATCTTCTCTGGGCGGCTTTCGGCGTGAACCGCAAGGACGGGAAAAGAACGGCCCCCACGGCGGTGAATGCCCAGGAACTTACGATTTTCGTGCTGCTGAAAAAAGGCACTTTCCGGTATGATGCGGAAAAGAACACGCTTGTGGAGATCAACAAAAAGGATCTTCGGAAACTTGCCGCGCCCCGTTTCGAAGCGCCGCTTACCCTTATCATCGCCTCCGACACGACCAGGCAGAGCCGCATGAAAGATCCCGCCAAGCGCATCCATTATTCCGATGTGGATACGGGCTATGTGAGCCAGAACATTTATCTTTATTGCGCCTCCGCGGGTCTGGGCACGGTGGCCATCGGCGGAGTCGCGGACAGAGGGGAAAAGATCCGCGCCGAACTGGGACTTGCGGAAACGGTGTATCCCGTGCTGGGACACGCGGTGGGGATCCCCAAATAACGTTTGCGTCGCGGCCCGGAGGGGCATATGCGTTTTTGTTAATGTTTCGAGGAGGAAAATGAAACACAAAGCAGCTTTTGTCGGTTTCCGTCATGGACATGTGGAATCTCTTTACAAGCTCATGAAGGAAGATCCGGAAATGGAGATCGTCGCTCTTTGCGAGGAAAATCCCGAGGCGGCCGCCTCCGTGGAGAAAAGCGGAAGATCCATCACCCATACCGATTTTTCCAAAATGCTGGAGGAAGCGGATTTCGACATCCTCTGCATCGGGGATTACTACGGGATCCGGGGGGAACGGGTCATTGCCGGACTGAAGGCGGGCAAGCACGTGATCTCCGACAAACCCCTCTGCACCTCTCTGGATGAACTCCAGAAGATCCGTTCCCTTGCAAAGGAGAAAAATCTTGCCGTGGGCATCATGCTGGATATGCGGAGCAACCGGAACGTGGCGGCGGCGAAAAAACTCATCGGAGAAGGCATCGTGGGCAGGATCCATCAGATCCAGTTCACCGGACAGCATCCCCTTTCCTGGGGGACCCGCCCCGCATGGTACTTCGAATCCGGCAAGCACGGCGGCACCATCAACGACATCGCCATTCACGGCACGGATCTTACCGAATACCTGACCGGACACAAGATCAGGGAGATCATTGCCGCCAGGGCATGGAACGCCTATGCAGTTCAAGCGCCCAATTTCAAGGATTCCGCGCAGGGGATGTACGCCATGGATGACGGCTGCGGCGTGATCTTCGACGTCTCCTACGCCTCTCCCGCGGGCTGCAAGACCCCCTTCTACTGGCAGTTCCGGATCTGGGGCGAAAAGGGCGTGCTGGATTTCCACAGCACCAGCGACGGCGTCACCGCCTATCTGGCCGGCGGAGGCGAGGGGAAGGTCTACCCGCCCTGTGATCCCTTCCTGCACTATTACAGCGCCTTCCTGGCCGATGCAGAGGGGAAAAAAGGCGAATGGGGGACGGAGGACTTCCTTTCCGTCACCGAATCCACCCTGCGTCTGCAGAACCTTTCCGACATCCATTACGGTCCCGAGGAGTGAGTTTTTCTCCGGGAGCGTGACCGCCGGGGAACGCAGAGCGAAAAAACACCGGGGGAGTCTCAAGTCTCAAGCTTCAAGTCGCAAGAGGGGACGCAGAGCGAAAAAACACGGCAGATGTTCCAGCCGGGCTGGGGAATAGGCCGGACCCTCCGCTGCGCTTTGCGCTATGGAGGGTAAATAGGCCGAATAGGCCCAGTAGGCAGGGTGCGGCTGTAAATACACACGCCGCCGACTGGGTACGGCCCGAAACCGCGACCTACGATTGGCCTGGCGACGAATATCCCCACCCGGCACTACAACGCCAGACCGGATGCCAGGCGAGGCGGATTGTGTTTGTCAAGATCTGCAAAAAGATAAGTCCGGAAAAACCGACGCGGAACAGTTGTCTTTCGAAGAAAGATGACTGTGAGGCGCCGGAACCGCCGACAGGCGGACCGTCACGCGCCGGCAGTGTGGATGTTGAAGTTGATCTCCGTGTTGTGGTG
>JAGAEF010000268.1 GCA_017613255.1 Lentisphaeria bacterium | reverse complement strand
TCACGGGGAGGAAGGTCTCCACGTTGTGGGGAGTTCCGCTGCTCCAGGTGGAGGTTTCCTTGCCGGATTTATCCAGCGGCCTTCTGCCTCTTCCCACGTTCATTTTCAGCACGGTCCCGGCGGCAAGGGTGCTGCCCGTGATGCTTCTTGCGGGGATCTTGATCTCCATGAAATATCTCCCCTTTTCGAAGGAGGTCGCCACGACAGCGCCGGACTCGTAGGATTTGTCGAACCGGGGGTTGGCCACGCCGTCGGCAAACACGCCCTTGCTGTTGATGATGAGCTGGTAGTAGGCGCCTCCCATGATGGGATCGTTGAGGAAGATCTCCACGCCGTTGTCGTTCCACACGGCGCTGTCGTGCTGCGTTTCCAATACGCGCAGCTGATCTTCCTTCAGGGGTTCCTCGCACTCGATCCCCATATAGATGTTCTCCGCATCGTAGGCGATCTTCACCGCGGTCTGGTATTTGGCCAGTTCATTGGTTCTGGTGGTCTTGAACCTTGTGGTCACGTCGGCGTTCTTCCAGTCCTTTTCATCGAGTTTGCCGTCGATGACGATCTTGTCCATGAGGGGATAGGCGGTCACCGTGCGGAAGGAGGTGATGTATTTCTCATACTCCTTGATCCAGGTCCTTTCGAAATATTCCCGGACCTTCTTCACATGGGCCAGCGCCCGTCTCGCATGGATGAGCGCCCTGTTCCCGGGCTTGGAGACACTTCCGGAAGCGGCGGAGGGAGACTGCTGCAGTTTGTCCTGCGCTTCCTTCCCTTTTCCTTCGCCCTTTTCCAGCGCGGCGAGATCGTCGGAAGCGGCCTTTTCGGCGGAATCCAGAAGTTTGTACAATTTATCCTTGGCACCGGGGACGTCCAGGAATTTCCCCAGCGGGGTGCTGTGTCCGTAGCCGTGACAGCCGGACGCGTTCATATAAAGGTCGGTCAGGGTCTTGCGGAACTCCCGCATGCCGCCATCCCAGCCTTTGCCGTAGAAGAGGGAGTGGATCTTTTCATACTCCTTGTCGTAGTCCGTATGCACGTCCCAGTGGAAGCGCATCCCCAGATAGATGACCTGCCACATCATGTACCAGTTGTTCCGGACGGAGTAGTTATCGAACTTCTTGGAATATTTCCCGTCGGGACAGCAGATCTCCGTTTCCATTCCGATCACATGGGGCATCTTCTCATGGAAGAATTTGAGTTTGTCCACGAAGTTCTTTTCCGCGGGGATGAACTGTTTTCCCGCATAGGTGAACTCTTCATAGGTCTTCAGCGGGATCCCCATGTCGTGCCACTCCTTGTTGTACTCGTAGTACCAGCGGTTGGTGGGGCAGTTGGGGTCGTCCAGAGCGTGCTTCCAGCAGTGGCGGTGGTTGGCAAGGCCCGAGAAAAGCAGATCCTTTCCCTGATAGGGCTTCACCCCCTTGGGCGCCCGGGAGAAATTCTGGTAGGAGTTGCCTGTGAAATACGCCCCCGGGAAGAGTCTTTTGATCTCTTTGAAGACCGCGTTGGCGAAAAGCCAGTATCTTGTGGAAACGTACCCTTTCCTGCGCTCTTCCGGGGGATCCTGCGCCACGCACCTTTCACATTCGCACCACTGGGTGCAGTCGTTGTTGCCGAAGCGCAGATAGACGGGCTGAACGGCCTTTTTCATCTGCTCGGCCGCGTTTCTGGCGACCAGCTTGATGACCTCCGGATTGGAGGTGCAGGGCTGGGGCTGGACGCCGCCGTGGTAGGTGAGGGTACGCTTGCCCTTGACGAGGGGGAAGTAATCCGGATGTTCCTTGAGCATCTGTTCCGCATACTTCTTTGTTTCCGCCATGTTTTTGCGGCCGGGCCTGTAGACAAGGAGGGGACTGAAGCAGTGCCCGCCGAATTTGGAGTAGGTGGCCCGTTTTCTCAAACCTTCTTCCGCCTCCTTGGAGATCTTGAACACGCGGCTTGCGGTATGGAAGCGCATGTTGTTCCTTACTCCCCAGTCCCAGGTATCCCAGACGAGACTGCCCCACCCCATGCAGATGGTGGAAATGTTCCGGTAGGCGAAATCGGGGTTGTGGAAGAAAGTGCCTTCCGGGACGGCGATGGTGGGCTTGATCTCATAATACTCTCCCTCTTCGCCGGGCATGAGCCACATAATTCCGCCAAACCTTTTCAGGATCTCGTAGGCGCCGTACAGGGTCCCCACGGGAGTCCTTCCCAGAATATGCAGGCCCTTCGGCTCCGCCGTGATCCGGAACCCTTCCTCCTTCACGTCCTTGTCCTTGTCGGAAATTTCGATGTAGATGGGATATTTTCCTTTCACGGGGGCGGTGCCGATTGCGGGCTTTTCCCCGCCGGAAATTTTGGCAAGGAACTTGGAAAGTTCGTCCGCGGCATGCTGTTCCACCAGAGTGGCGTTTTCCCTGAGCACAATGGAGGAAACCGCCTTGCCGTCTTACATGAGGGCAAATTCCCCGCCGCACAGAAACAGGGCGGCACACAGGAGGAGGGAGGTGATGATCGTCTTCATAAGACTCCTTTTCAAGTTTGGACCGGATGATCCGTTTTGATTCGATACGGCATAGCGGTATTATAATAGCATGTCAAAAGGGAAAATGCAAGCCCTCCGCCGGAAAAGGAAAGAAAGACAGGCGGGGGAGACATAAAAAACCTTCTTTCTCCCGTTTCCCGTTTGCTTTTCCGATAAGGCAGGGTATATTAAGGTTTACGGCCGCGAAGGCCGATGCTCTTTTATGCCGTGAATTTCAGCAAATATACCAGAAACCGACCAAGTAAAAGTTGTTTGCCACGAAATGCATTGGAGTTTGACCGGCAGGATTGTTGTACACTGTACAGAGATCTTGCCGGGCACTTCTTTGTGTTTTCGTGGCAGGTTCTTGGTCGGACCTCTGGTATAGACACAGGGAGTGTTCGGCTTTTTGATTTTTCCCTGTGCTGACTCTTCTTCGAAGATTGCAGGACCGGGAACTTTTTTCTTGAATTCATTTTCCAAATTCCACCGCGAGTCCGGCAATGACGGGACCCGCGGTTTTTTTATGTTTTTTTTAGAACCCGG
>JAGAEF010000267.1 GCA_017613255.1 Lentisphaeria bacterium | reverse complement strand
TCCGATTTTTGAGCATATTCGGGATTATCATCTGGATCCGAATAAAAAAAGGAACGGCAAAACGCTTCTGCACTATGCTGCCGTCGCTACTCGATCCGGGGTATGGCATACCGGTCTGGTCCGGGGTCTGCTGGAAATGGGTGCCGATCCCTTCATCCGGGATGACGAAGGCCAGCTGGCGCTGGACTATGTCGATGCAAAATCCGAGATTCGGAAAATGATCCGTGCTGCGATGAAATCCCGGTCAAAGAAGTGATGTCAACCGCAACAGAGACGTTTGTACATAAGGTCGACGTGAACAACTGCATTGTTTGGTATGCGTGGATGCAGATGAACAGAGAACTGAGCGAAGAATCTTTGGAGAGAAACATCCTGAATTCTTCTATGAGCCATAATTTCCGTTTGCTTGCTTCGGAAATTTCACAGAAATCTGCTTTGCCGATGGCGACATGAAAGGGAAAAACATGAAAAATGAAAGCATGAGAGATATGATGATAAGAATTTGTGAAGAGAATAACACGTTAGATAAAACAATCGTTGGATGTCATATAACTGGGAACAAACCAAATGTTGAATTATATTGTCAAGACGGACGTTTTAGAGCTTGTTTAGATGCAGGGACAGAATGCGTTTTTGTTTACAGAGATGAAAAAACAAATAATATTGAATGGTGTAATGCTTTTGCCGAAGGAGATAGCCCCGAAGAGGCATTATTGAAATTAGACGAATTGTGTAAGTATATCAGGAGTAAATATGATGTAATTGTAGTTGATTGGAAAGAATTTTTTCATCTATGAAAGTTCATTTCTTTTCTGGAATCTTCATGCCTCCATACCAGGTACCGCCCCACCATTCTCCCTCATTCCAATATATATGTGAAAGAGGAGAATTACGCAGCTTAAAATAAGCATTTTTAACTTTACCCGAATTTCTTCCAAAATCAATCATTCCAGTAAAATCATTATACCTGCCTGGTTCACTTGCAGCATCTTTTTTGTTCTAATATAACTTTGAATCCTGCATTATTGGCAGCCCGTCCTATCCATCCAATGCAATCAAACTCTTTGCAATATTAAGCAACTATTTACTTATTTTATTTATAATAACCGCTCATTTAAATTTAAGTTTTTATTATTGGTAAAAAATAAAATTTTTATAAAATGAGTCTCCTTTTAGTACATAGCCAAGTATTTTTTCCCCTCCGCATCCTCTAATGCGGAAAATTGCGTACCGCAATTTTCCCGGGGGTGAAGGGGGCAGGTGGCCTCTTCCTTGGGTTTGGGGCGGGGAGCCCCATGCGCTCCGTCGCTTCCCCCCGTATCTGACCAGGGCGTACCGAAGCGTCAGAACACTTCGCCCCGGATGATGCGGGCCATTTCTTCGGAAAGGATCTTCCGGGAATCGTCGTCCACAAGGCTGAAGCGGTTGCCGTCGTTGGGCGTGCTGAGGTAATTCCACACGCAATAGGCGATCCCGTGTTTCCTGCACAAAGAAATGACGTCCCGCATATAGTTTTCCCGGTACTGGATTTTGCAGTGCCGGATCGTGCCGAATTCGCCGCACCAGAGGATCTTTTCCGGATGGAGTCTGCAAAAATCGAAGGCGGGAGTTAGTTCCCTGCGCAGGAACTCTTTGTCCATGACCGTCATTCCCTCGTAGGCGTGTTCGTTCCCGTACACGAACCGATGAAAATCCCGGTACAGCGCAATGTCCCCCGGCCAGGGCATGGCCCGGTTGTAGTAGAGAAAGGGCGGCTGGAGCACCCCCTGCTGATGGGTGAATTCGTGGGGGCTGTAGCAGTGAAAGGTATAGATGACGTTGGGGTCGTCATAGACTTTCAGATCCTTTAGCGAGGAGGGCAGACTCCAGCGGGTCCCGCCCACGATGATTTTCCGCGTTGGATTCTCCTTCCGCAAGGCGGAAATCGTTTTTTCCGCCAGAGAGTTCCAGAGTTCCGGCCTCACGTCCCGCACTTCGTTGAGCAGTTCGAAGGCCAGTTCGGGTTTGTTCCGGTAGCGTTTTTCCAGCATGAGCCACAGAGAAAGAAAACGCTCCTGCAGTTCGGAAGATTCCAGAAGAGAGACCTCTTCGGGAATGTCGCAATAGTTCCCCACGGCCTTGTGCAGATTCAGGACGACGTGCACGCCCGCCTCTTCGCACCATTGGACGAAATCATCCAGAATCCCCAGGACCTCTTCCCGGTAAACGCCGCACTTTTCCTCCAGCACGATCTGATCGAAGCCCAGACGGATATGATCCATGCCCAGTTCGGCTATGTAATCCACGTCCCGTTTTGTGATATAGGTCCGGAAGTGCTCGAAATCGCCGGGGGAAAGCGCGAGACGCCATTTCTGAGGCAGGACGTTGAATCTCTTGTAGTTCGTGAGCCATCCGCCTATGCCCATGCCCCGCATGAAGCCTGTGAATTCCATTTTCTTTCCTTCCTTTTTTCGTTTTCCTCGGGACTCTTCCGGAGGATGCCGCCGGAAAGGACCGTTTCAATGTATCCCCTGCAAGGCCGTTATTCAAGGCGTAAAAAAGAAAAAACTCCGGCGGAGAGGGAATTCGCCTTCTTCACCGGAGCTTTTTTCCATCTCCCGGGCGGTCACGGAATATAGAACGCCCTGGCCATGGCGCCCCAGACCTTCCGGTACTGCATGGGGACCTGCCCCAGAACGCACTTGGCCGTAAGGATGTTGTACCCCTTTTTCAGACGGACGGGGACGATCTCGGGGGCAAGGTACTCCGCATCGGAGACGGGCTCCACCGCGCAGATCCTGCGCTTTTCGAAGAAGAACTCTCCCCCCAGAGAGGCCCCCAGAGCGAAGAAGGCGTCCCGGTCGCAGTCGGAATAGAACCGGAAGTAGAGATAGGCGAGCATATTTTCCTTGCCGGGATAGCATTTGATGAGGTCGCAGTACCCGGACCGTTCCGGTTCGATGACCTTTGCCTGCGCCGCGGCCTTTTCCGGATCCATCGTTTCCGGGGGGAAGGTCTGTTCCTCCATGGGCCGGGTGAAGTCGTAGGGATAGGTTTCCGAAACCAGCACCTGATGGCAGTTGAGGCACTTCCTTTCCGCCGTATCGGGGAATGCGGTGATCCGCAGAAGGGCGGTCCCGTAGGGGACCAGCTCCAGCTCGGTTTCGGGGGAAAGCACATGGTGGAAGAGGGGGATCTCCGGGGTGAAGCGCCCCAGTTCCAGTTCGTCAAAATTGCTGATCTTCACTCCCTTGACCTTCATTTTCAAAGGGGGCACATCGCTGAAAAGGGAGCCCTTTCCCGTACGGACGACCTTCGCGGAAGAATCCTCCGCAAGCGCATAGTTCCAGGAGCTTTCCGGCAACAGTTCACAGGGGGCGAAGGGAGAAGCATTTTCCCTTGTCAGAGAATAGCGCACGGGGAGGGAAAAGACCAGAGGACCGTACTCGTAGTGGGACCAGTAACGATCCGTTTTCCGCACCGGAGTCATGGGGAGTTTCAGAGTAAGCTCGTCTCCGTTTTCCCACACCCTCGCAAGGGTGACGAACCCGTCCCGGATCTCCGGAAGCGCAAGAGCTTTCCCGTTGAGGGCGAGCGTCGGCGCCTTGCACCATTGGGGAATGCGGAAGGTGAAGGGCATCTCCAGACTTTTTTCCACGGTAAAGCGGAAAAGGACCGTTTCGTCGCAGGGGTAGGAAGTCTCCTCCTCGACAAGGAAGTTTTCCCCCCGGAAGACCGAAGGACCGTACAGAACCGCCGCGGGAGAACCGTCTTCTTTCTGCATCCACATTTTCATGAGGAAATTGGGCAGGATGCGGTGGACGTTCCCGGTACAGCACTGGGCGCTGTGATCCGCCCGGAACTGCCGGAAGGTGGCGCAACCCCGGAAGAAGAAGGAGTGGTTGGATCCGGGCCCGGAAATGACCTGATTGGGGGAGGAAAGATACTGCAGGGCGCTGAAATCCTTCAGGATCGAGCCGGGGAAGGCGTTGTAGAAGATCTTTTCCATCCGGTCGGCGTACTTCCCGTTCCCGGAGGCCATGAGGAAATACCCCAATGCCAGAGAAAAATCGTTGATGACGCAGGTTTCGTACCCCTGGAGGGGGTCTTTTCCGGCGAAATCCTCGTTGCTGGAGGGCAGTCCTGGGATCTGTTCATGGCGCTGGAGCACCTCTTCCAGCCCCCGTTCCGCATCGGTGAGATACGAAAGATCCCCCGTGTAAAGGTAGAGGAGAACGGGCAGTTTGACGGACTCGCTGAAGGAGACGCCGTGGATGACGTAATTGTGTCCGGAAGTGATCTTGGAACGGTACAGTTCGAATTCGTCTTCGGTATGAAGGGAATAGTATTCGTCGTGTTTCCTGTAGGCAGCCACCGCCTTTTCCAGCAAAGCCTTTTCCCCGCTCCAGTCGTAGGAAAGAAGGACCCCTTCCAGATTGTTGATATGCCGGAACCCGACGGCAAGTTTTTCCACGGGAAGACGGGAATAGTGTTTGACAAAGGCGTCCCGGACCGCCGGATCTCCCGTGTATTCGTAATACTTTGCCGCGCCCCGGAAGAACACCGCCATGGGCCATTCCGAATCGGAGGCTCCGTAGGCGTGGCCCAGAAGACCGTTTTCATCCGGGTGATCCATGACATATCGGAGATTCTGCCGGAAAAGTTCGATCTTGCTCCGGTCGTCGGCAAGGATCCCCACGCTCAAAAGCCCGTCCAGAAGATAGGCGCACTGTTCGTAAGGCCACCACGCCTCCTGAGAGGGCGTTTCCGCGGCCTTGTCGTTGTAGACGATGGAGGCGGGAACGATCCTGCCCACTCCCCCGTTCCACATGGGCGTATCGAAGGGGAATCCCTGCTGGACGAAATGGGAGGAAAGCCCCTTGTTCTGACATTCCAGAAGCTCTTTCAGAAAGCCCCCGGGGCGGACGGAACCCGCCTTTGCACTGTGAAATTTTCCGTAATACATGGCGGCGCTTCTCAAGTTCGGTCCTTTTTGCCCAGCGGGAGGATCATGCCGTCGTAGGCGGGCTCGATCCCGTGGGGGAGATAGAATTTTTCCAGATCCTCATGGAGCATCCCGCCGCAATGGGCGAAGTGATTGGTGACCAGCCGGGTATCTTCCCGCACGATCCCCTCTTTCCGCAACCGCGCCACGGTTTCCAGCACCTGTTTGGCGGTCATGTGGCCTCCGTCGATGTCCAGAAGTCCGGCGGTGCCGTCCAGCACCATAAGGTCGAAGCGGTTATTTTTCAGGATTTCCCAGGTCTCCTCCTTGAACCGGCCCGTATCCGTGCCGATGAAGAAGGTGAATCCGTCGGGAAGCCGGATGATGTAATTGATCGCTCCTTCGCAGAAGTGATTGGCCTTGAGGAAGGAGAACCTGATGCCGTTCTCCAGCGTCCTGCTGCCGAAATCCGGTTCCAGTTCATCCAGTTCCATGCGCATTTTGGAAAAGTCCTTCACCAGTCCCTGCCGGAACTGGTCCAGCACCTGTTTCGTCCCGTGCAGGGTGAGGGTATGATCCTTGAGCATGGCCGGCCCCATGGGCCCGTGCACATGATAATTCATCTCCAGAGGAGAAAAATGATCCTTGTGGGGGTGGGTGATGAACAAGTGGCGCAAATTTTCGTAATGCAGATGGTATTTGGCCCGGTGGAGCATGGCGTCCGGACCGAAGTCGATGCGGATCTCCTCCCCCAGCTGATAGGCGGTGCGGGTGCGGAAATCCTTCCCGCCGTTCTTCCACGCCTTCCGGCAGACCTCGCAGTCGCAGAACAAGGCGGGCATGGCCTCGCTGGAGCCGCTTCCGCAAATCAAAAGTTCCATGATTTCTCCGATTTCTTCCGGGGGGCTTTTACTTCTTTTCGTCCGGAACTTCCGTAAAGGTCACGTCGTCGAAGCAGACCTCTCCGGCAACCTGCGCGAAGGCGGGGGCAAAGACTTCGTCGTCGAACTCCTTTTTATAGGTGAAGGAGTATTCCTTCCAATCCTCCCCCAGCTGGATCTTGTTTGCGCCCACTTTCGTGCCGAAGTAATTGATCTTGCGTTTCGCGTCGGCGTGATAGCGGTAGAAAAGCAGTTTCAGCGTTCCGGGGCCTTTTGCCCGGAAGGAGACTTTATAGCATTTCGCCCTGCCGTAGAAGAGCTGGTACAGGATCCCGCTGGAAAGCTTCACATAAAAATCCTTCTCCCTGTCGGGATGGGCGCAGAGTTCCAGCTTGCTGTTTTTCGTGTTGAGCGTCCATGCGACTGCGGCGGTATTGTTGACGCAGACGTTCCCTCTCTTTTCCCAGAGCTTGATCTGTACTTCGTTGAGTTTCCAGGGCTTGTTGAAATCCCCGTTGAGGAAGAGGGGTGCTTCCGCCTGTTCCGCGCCGCACACGGCGGCGGATGCCAGAAGAACGATTGTCCCGAAAACGGAAAGGATCACACTGTTGTGTCTGGAAATTCTGATTTCTCTTTTCATTTTATTCTCCTTGTTTTGTCCTCTTTCATTTCTTTTTCTTTTCTTTCCCGTGGTACTGGAGTTCCGCCTCCTCGGCAATGACCACGTCGTCGATGCAGACCTCCCCGGAAAGGTTCACGAAGGCGGGGGCAAAGACCTCGTCATCGAACTCCTTGCGGAAGTCGAAGGAGTATTCCTTCCACTCGTCTCCCAGCTTGATTTTGCTTGCCGCGGACTTCGTTCCGAAATACTTGATCCTGCGCTTTTCGTCGGCATGGTAGCGGTAGAAGAGCAGACGCATCTCCCCGGGGCCTTTGGCCCGGAAAGTGACCCGGTAGGACTTGGCTATCCCGTAGTGCAGCTGGTAGAGGATCCCGCTGGAAAGTTTCGCATACAGATCCTTTTCCTTATCGGGATGGGCGCACAGTTCCAGCTTGCTGTTGGGTTTGTTGAACTGCCACGGGGCCGCGTCCAGATTGTTGACGCAGACATTTCCCTTTTTCTTCCAGAGCTTGACCTGCGTTTCATTGAGTTTTCTGGGCGTATTGAAGTCCCCGTTTTTGAAGACGGGCCCCACGGGGTCGCCGATGATCATGGGGCGGAAGGCGGTATAGTCCCGCTGGGTCACGCCGCCGATGGTGAAGAACGAACTGGTCCCGTCCCCCGTGAACTCATCCTTGATGGCCCGGTCCCGGGCGATATTGATCTTCCAAGTTTCGCCGCCCCGCAGTTTGTAGAGCTTTTTCGTGGGGACGCGCAGCTCGATGACGTAGCGGTCCTTGAGGATCTTCGTCTTGACCTCCACATCCAGATTGTAGTCCGCCTTTGTGGGCGGCTGGAGGGCGTCGAACACCGTG